>DASYCF010001030.1:0-8715 GCA_036500365.1 Byssovorax sp. | reverse complement strand
GAGCGCGCCGGCCGCGAACGCGCCGACACGGATCGCGCGGCGAGTATGACGGCGCCGCCCGCGCCACGAAAAGACGTGTTCACGCGATGCGCAACCCACACGGGCCGCTCCCGCCGGCGATTCGGGCCGTCACGCACCTGGGCCCGCCGTCGATCCGCAAGAACGACTCGGCGCGTGCTCCGTCTATCCGGAGTGAGCACCCCGAGGCCGCGTGGCACGACGGGTGCACCGAAATTCAACTGAATTCAGCAGAAAGACCGCGCGAACGACGGCGCGCGCGCGGATCAGGCCCCCGTCTCCAGGGAGGTTCCCGTGCTCGAGAAGCTCGATTTCATGGTTCGGTTCTGGCAGCTCCGGGCGCGCCACGAGGCGATCGGGCTGCCGCTCTCGTCGCCGGAGCGGATCGAGCTCCTGTCGCTCATTCGGCTGATGGCGTCGGAGCACAAGCTGCCCGAGCCTGGCCCGGCGCCACGCGTCGAGGGCGGCTTGCCCGTGCAGATGACGGCGCCCGGCGGCTTCCTCGCGGCGGAGCTTCGGCTCGTGTCGGCCGAGGGCATCGTCGTCGCGTGCGCGTCGACCTTGCGCTCGGGCGCGAGCGTCATCGTGCGCCTCGCGGACGCGGTGAGCGGCGTCGAGTACACGCTCCCCTGCACCGTGGCCTGGAGCGTGAGCGCGTCGCCGTGCGCGATGGCGCTGCGCGTGGACGGCGCCCCGACGCGCATGGACTTCACGGTGCCGCTGCCGGGCATGTGGCGCTCCCCCCTCGGGCTGCTCGACGCGTCCGCCGCGATCGTGGAGTAACGCCTCAGGCCAGGTCGAGCGCGGGGGCGCCGCGGCGGCGGAGGAGGCCGCCGGCGCGGGTCGAGACGACGGCGCCGACGCCCGCGAGCAGCACGAGCGTGTGCACGACGCCGCCGACGAACGGGATGACGCCGAGCACGAGCAGCAGCAGGCAACCTGCCGCGAGGTGGACGTACGGGTTCTTCGTGCGGTGGTTCAAGAGGGCGCAGCCGAGCGTCTCGAGCGCGCTCACCATGCCGGCCGCGGCGAGGACGCACCCGACGAGCACGCCGAGGATCGCGAACGGGATGCCGACGACGGTCACGCAGAGGAGCACGAGGCCGAGCGCGGCGCCGAGAAGCCCGACGACGCCCTTCGCGAGCGTGCGCATCGGGTGCGCGGCGATCTGGACGCGCAGCGTCTCCATCCGCGGCGTCGCGAGCGCGAGCAGCACGCAGCCGAACACGAAGAGCAGCGACATGCGCGTGACCGCGGAGCCGACCTCGCGCACCTCGCGGGCGAACCTGCTCTCGTGCGACGTCGACTCGCGCGCGTGATCTCGCGTGGCGTGGCGGTCGCGGTCGTGGTCGCGCTCGTGCCGGCCGCGGCCTCGCGCGTCGCCGCGCACGGTCGCGCCCGCGGCTTTGTGCACGCTGCCGCCGAAGGCGAGGAGGTCGCCGTCGACGACCGCGCCGTCCTCCACGTCGATGCTGCCGCCCATGGCGTGGACGTCGCCGATGACGTGCGCGCCGCGGTGGATCGTCGCGCTCCCGCCGGTGACGAGCAGATCGCCGGTCACGGTGCCGAAGACCTCGGCGCTGCCGCCCATCACGGCGACGTCGTGCATCGTGTCGCCGCGCTCGACGGTGAGGCTCGAGCCCGTGACCATGCGGTCGCCGCCGCGCCCGCTCGACGCGGGCAAGGCGGGCGGCGTGGGCGCAGCGTGCGCATCGGCGCGCCGGATCGCCACGAGATCGTCGTCGCGCCGCGCGACGTAATCGCCGCCGTCGAGCAGGATGTCGAGCACGCGCGCCGCCGGCTGATCCTTGACGTGCACGTCGACGGGATCGGTGGGCGCGCCCTCGAACACGACGCTCCAGCCGGCCTCGGCGGCGAGGCGCTTCACGGCCTCGCCGCGCGGCACCTGCACGAGATCGAGCGTGATCGTCTCGTCGTCGTCGTCGTCCCACGAGCCCTCGTGCCGGACGTCGGCGCGCGCGGCGGCGGCGGACAGGCCGACGGCGGCGGCCAACAGGGCTGCGACCACGCTGTGCTTCACGAGCTTCATCACGAGCCTCCTCCATCGGCCGCGCGACGAGCGCGCGCGGCCACCACGACCCCGACGGCGACCAACAACCCGGCGACGATCCACTGCGCAGCGACGTCGGCGTTCGAGCGCTCCCAGGCGCCGCGGAACAGGAGCACGGCGACCTGGGCGATCCCGCGGCCGACGAGCTTGATCGTGCCCGCGCCGTCGTCGCCGCCGCGCTGCCGCGCCTCGACGAGGCCCGGGATCATGCCGGCGGCGGCGAGCGCGAGGCCGACGGCCATCGCGGCGACAGGCAGCGGGCGCCGGCGCGGGACGACGGGCGCGGCGTCGCGCCGCGCGAGGGCCTGTGCGGTGCGCACGCGGAGCGCGTCGCCCACGTCGAGGGCGCGGAGCGCCGCGCGGCCGAGCTTCGCCGCGCACGCCGCGCACGCCTCGAGGTGCGCCATCGCCTCGGACGAGAGCAGCTCGAGCTGCGCGTCCGCGAACGCCGTGAGACCGACCTCGCTGAGGTGCCGATCCGACGTCCACACGAGGTCGTCGGGCAGGAGAGCGTCGAGCGTCATGATGCACCTGCCTCGCCGAGGGCTTCGGCGACCGCCTTGCGCCCGCGGGCGAGCCACGTCGCGACCGTGCCCATCGCCACGCCGAGGCGCGCGGCGATCTCGACGTAGCCGAGGCCCTCGACGTGAAAGAGGACGAGCGCGTCGCGCTGCGCGTCGGGCAGGGCGGCGAGCGCGCGATCGAGCCGGCGCGTGCGCTCCGCGGTCCACGCGCGCTCGTCGGGGCCGGGTGCAGGATCGACGAGCGCGAGCACGGGGCGATCGCCCGACTCGTCGCCGATGGAATCCTCGCGGCGTGCGCGGCGGCGCGATCGGCGCATGTCGAGCGCGACGTGCCGCGCGATGCCGATGACCCACGGGCGGACGGGCTCGCCCTCGCGGAGGCGCGCGTGTCCTTCGATCGCGCGGCGGAGCGCCTCGTGCGTGCCGTCCTCGACGTCAGGATGGTCGCGCGGCTCGCCGAGCACCGCCGCGACGACGGACCGAACCACCAGCGTGAGCGCCGCCGCGTCGTCGGAGCGCACGCCGAGCGCGAGGGCGCTCGGTCGCTCGGGCGGCGTGCGGGGTCGAGTCATGGCCGGTTCGAGCATGCTCGCCCTGACCTTCGATCGAGCCCGGCGCTTTCTTTCACGCGCCCGTCGCTTTTTTCTCCGGCCTCACCCGCGTGGCTCAGTCGAACGGCGGGGCGACGCGCGCGGCTTCGCAGATCGCGGCGCGGATCGAGTCGAGCGGCACCTTCGGCGGGTCTCGCTCCTCGCACGCGACGTGCGGATCGAGCGGATCGAGCTCCACCGCCATGCGGATCGCGCGCTCGGCCTCGTCGCCCTCGGCCGCGAGCATGGCGCGGAGGGACCACCAGCGGCCCTGCTTGCCGTGCAGCTCCTCGGGCGTGGCGAAGAGGGCGGCGGCCTTGTCGCGCTCGTCGTTCGCGAGCAGCGCCTCGCCGAGGTATGCGCGGATCGACGCGTCGAACGCCACGGTCGCGTGCGCCTTTTCGAACTCGATCGCCGCGCCGACGTCGTGTCCGCGGCCGTGGAGGAGCTCGCCGAGCCGCACCCGACGCGCGACCTCGCGCGCGTGGGGCACGTCCGCGCCCGGCGCGAGATCGGGCGGGAGGTCGCGGCCGGCGCCGGTGATGTGCGCGCGCCACTTCTTGTCCCAGCCCACGAAATCGAGCCCGGAGAGCGCCTTGATCGACTCCTCGAGCCCGTTCGGGCCGTCGTTCGCCTTGATCGCGGCGACGAGCTTCACGAGCGCGTCGTCGCCTTGCTCTTTGATGTAGTAGCGCACGAAGCTCTGCACCTCGGCGAAGGCGACCTGCGCCTGCTCGGCGGTGGGCAGCATCGCGATCGAGGGGCCGAGCTTGTCGAGCGAGCGGCCGAGGCCCTTCTCGATGCCGGCGGCGGCGATCGCGTCGACCGCGGGCACGTCGTCGAGCGGCTCGACGTCGCGCCACCGCGTCTCCTCGCGCTTGGCGACGCCC
Source organism: Byssovorax sp. (assembly GCA_036500365.1). GTDB lineage: Bacteria > Myxococcota_A > Polyangia > Polyangiales > Polyangiaceae > DASYCF01. The sequence continues at coordinate 4,622 of DASYCF010001030.1, read as the reverse complement.
TCCTGGAGCCAGAGCGGCGCTTTGTCCCGCGTGCCGCGTGACAGCGCGAGGTGCGTCATCTCGTGCGCGAGCGTGTCGAGCCACGGGTAGCCGCGGTAGGTGGCGCGCGGGCTCACCATCGTGACGCGGCCCCACTTGGCGATGGCGACGGTGCCGGTCGTCTGCGCGGCTTGCTCGGGCAGGCCCGTCATGGCCGCGAGCGAGAACTGATCGCGCACGACGTCGACGTGGAGCGGCCGCGGGAGCTCGACGCCGAGGTCCTTCACGAGCTGCTCGCGGACGCGCGACGCCGTGAGCGCGAGGAGCGGCGCGAGGGCGCGGTCTGCGTCGTCCTGCAGGCGAATCGTCACGCCCGACGCGGCGTCGTCGAGCACGAGCGCGGCCGACATCGACCTGGCCGCGCCGCGCGCCACGTCGCCGAGCTCCGCGCCCTCGGCGGTGGCGGCGAGGTCGGCGCGGCCGAGGATGCGCGCCGCGCCGTCGTAGTCGCCCGCGTAGAGCGCGAGGCGGCCCTGCTCGATCGAGAGCAGCCCGTCGGTCGAGCTCGCGCCCTCGAGGATCCGTCGCCCCGCGGTGACGTCGAGCTCCGTGATCGCGTCGCGCGCGCGGCTCGCCCGCGCGGCGTCGCCCGTCAGCCCGTTCGGCGCGGCGGCGACGCCGGCGACCGCGGCGAGCGTCGCGAGCGCGGCGGCGAACGAGACCGAGGTGCGCCTCACTTGAGCAGCCCCTCTGCGTAGCGCTTCACCGCGTCGCGCAGCAGCGGATCCGACGACGCGCCGAGGCCTTCGAGCACGCGCTTGCGGAAGTCGTCGGGGCCCTTGTGCTTGTCCTTGCCGGGGATGTCGGCCTTGCCGTTCGTGCCGGCGCGGTCGCCCTCGCGGTCGCCGTCGCGCTGGCCGTCTTCGCCGCGCTCCTGCTTGGCCTGCTCGAGGAGGCGCTGCGCCTCGCGCTGCTTGTCGAGGCCCTTTTGGCCCTCGCCGTCGTGGAGCGCGCGCTCGGCCTCGCGCATCTTCTGCTCGGCCTCGCGGAGGTGCTCGAGCATCTGCTCGGGCATCGTCTGGTCGCCGGCCTCGCCGTCGCTCGCGAGGTCCCTCGCGCGATCGGCGAGCTTCTTCTCGCGCTTGCCGTGCTCGTCGAGGTCGCCCTTGGCGCGGGCGGACTGCGCGCGCCGGAGCTTGTCGAGCATCTCCTCGGTCCACTCGAGCTCGCGCTCGATCGCGTCGCGGGCGCCCTGGATGCGCTTGCCCTCGCGATCGGCCTCGAACGAGCCCTTCATCCGATCGGCCAGGCGCTTCGCGTCCTGGAGCGCGTTCACGGCGCGCTTGCCGTTCTCGGCGGCGGTCGCCGCGTCGCCGCGCTCGAGCGCGCCGGCCATGCCCTCGGCCGCCTCGCGGCCTGCGGCGGCGGACGCCTCGGCCGAGCTCGGGTCGCCGCTCTCCGTCGGCAGATCCTTGAGCGCGCGGCGCACCTCCTCGGCGTGCTCCTGCGCCTCGTCCTTGAAGTGCTCGCGCTCCTCGGGGTTGCCCGCGCCGTCGAGCGACTCCTGCGTGCCGCTCATGAGCGACTCGTGCTCGCTCACGAGGTCGTCGAGCTCTTTTTGGCCGGCGCCGACCTGCTGATCGGCGTCGGACGCCTCCTCTCCGTCGCCGCCGCCGGACGAGGGCATGCCGGACTCGACGCTCGCGCGGCCGCCGCCGCCGCCGCCGAACGACGGGTCGGGTCGGCGCAGGCGCGCGGCGAGATCGCGCGCGGCGAGCTCGGCGTGCGGCAGATCGCTCGAGGCGCGCGCGCGGCCGACGCGGCGCAGATCGGCGGCCACGATCTCGCCGATGTCGCGGCCGAGGTCGCCGAGCAGGAGGAGCTGCTTGCCGCCGCCGTCGAGCACGGAGACCGACGCGTCGAGGTGCTCCTTCGTGCCGCTCTTGTCGCCCTCCTCGGTGGTGGCGAGCGTGCTCGCGGCGTCGTCGGCGATGTCGGCGAGGCGCTTCGACACGGCGCGCGTGTCGCGCGCTGCGACCGCCCGGAAGCCGGCGTCGAGCGCGAGCAGCGCGCCCTCGGTCTCCTCGACGAGCTTCTTGTGCGTCGTCGCCGTCGCGCTCTTCTTCTCGGCGTCGAGCGCGCGGCGGAGGCGCCGCATCTGGCCGCGCGCGAGGGTGAGCACGCGGCCCTTCACGCCGAGCCCGCCGTACGATTTCGAGAGCGCCTGGCCGAGCGCGCCCATCGCGACGTCCTGCGCCTCGGCCTCGTGGCTCACATGGCCCTTGGCGTCCTTCGCGGTCGGCTCGGGCTGCCGCACGCGATCGTCCACGAGGTCGACGAACGCGCCGCGCGCCTCGAGCAGGGCGGCGTAGCGGCGCGCTTCGGGCTCGCCCACCTGCGGCGGGATGACCACGATGGGCGCGCTCTTGCCCCATTTCGGCCCGGAGACGACGTCGTTGTCCTGCGCCTCGACGGTGATCGTCGTCGGCGCATAGCTCTTCTTGAAGAACGGATCGGTCGCGCGGAGCTCGTAGCCGCCGCGGTCGGCCTTCGCGTCGGTCGTCGGTCGAGAGAGCGGGCGCCGCTCCTCCTTCGCGCCGCAGCGCAGCACGAGGTCGACCTCGCGGAGGCCGTGATCGTCGGTCGCCTCGTAGTGGATCGGGATGGCCGGCTCGTCGATGAGGTGCACCGTGCGCGGCGCGTCGTCGACGACGACCACGGGCAGCGCGTCCGGGATCGAGTCGATCGACTGCTCGTCCGCCTGGCGGATGCGCGCGTCGCCGAAGCGGGCGGCGATGGTGAGGGTCGTCGAGTCCTCGACCTTCCACCGCGCGACGACGCCGCCGCTGCCGTCGTCGACGAAGGGCACCTCGGCGCGGCGGTCCGAGAGCACGAGCGAGCGCCCTGCATGCAAGGGCTTGCCGCGGAGCGTGATGACGGTGCCGCGGGGCACGCGCGTCGGTTCGAACGCGAGGAACGGCCCGCCCGGCTCGTGGAGGTAGTCGGGCGGCGCGAACGTCGCCTCGACGTCCTCGACCCACAGGAGCGACAGGCGCGCCTCGCCTCGGTCGGCGGCGAGCACGTCGAGCCCCTCGACGACGCGGAACGGCTCGTAGAAGGCAGCGCCGAGCGCGCCGAGCGACAGCGCGACGGCGATCGTCGACCACACGAGCGCGCGCTTGCCGGCGCGCTCGACGAACAAGAGGTGCGGCACGCGATCGACGAGGCGCGTGAGGTGCAACGCGGCGAGCTCGGGCGATCCGGCGTCGCCCTTCGTCTCGGCGCGCTCGACGAGGGCGAGCGCGCGCAGCGTGGCGGCGCCGAGCGCAGGGTCGACGAGCGACACGGTGCTCTCGACGACGCGCCGCGCGTCCTCCCGCCGGCGCTGCACGATGACGATCCGAGCGATGACCGCGCACCCCGCGCCGAGCAGGAGCGCCAGCGCCGCGACGCGCGAGGCCTGCGTCCCGAGCCTCGCCACGAGCGCGGCCGAGAGCGCGGCCCCGAAGACGAGGGCGAACATCGCCCGCCTCGCCGACGGGTGGACGATCGCCTCGCGCGCCAAGCGCAGCCCGGCGAGCGCCGCGTGGGGCGAGGTCATCTCGCGAAGGGTAGTCGCGGCGCGCGGCACGTCCAACCGGAACACCCGGCGGTCGCTAGTCGCAGGTGATCTTGCGGTTCCCGTCGCTGACCGACTCAGTTGGAGCCTGCCGCCCACGTCCGAGAAGGCCTGGCCACAGCCGAGCAGCGCCAGCGTCGCGAGCCCGACCCCGATTCGCGTGAAGTTCATCGAGCCTCCGTGGGGCGCGCCGCGCGCGCTCGTCTTCTTCAGACAGCAACCCTCGAGCCGAGCGTCGCCGAACGCGGGTTTCGCCGCGCGCCGCGTGTCTGCCCCACGCCTAGGTGCGAGTGGCGCTGTCGGACGAGCACTTCGTTGCGGCCATATGACCGCGCGATCACGGGCCGCGCGCGACGAAGCCCGCGGGCGAGAGGCGCAGCGGGACGACGAACCGCGCGTCGCCGCCCTTCGGCGCCGGGAACGCGATCGCGCGCGCCGCGTGGAGGGCGCACGAGGTCACGCGCTCGTCGGGGAAGTGGCTCTCGGTCTCGAAGGCTTCGTCGACCTTGCCCTGCCGCGTCACGTGCACGCGGATGGCGAGGCGACCCCAGAGCGAGGGCGCATAGGCGAGCGCGCGCGCATAGCAGCCCTCGATCTCGTCGAGGTGAGCAGACATCGCGGCGGAGATCGCGTCGCGATCCACGGCGCCGTCGCCGGGCGTCACGCGGTCGGGCGGCGGAGCCATCGGCTCGTCGCCCGCGCCGACGTGCACGTTCGCGACGACGGTGGACCCGGAGCGCGCCTTCGGCAGCGGGATCTTCGCGAGCTCCGCGGCGAGGCACCGGCCGACCTCCGGCTCGGCGACGGTCGACGAGAGCACGCGCACGTTCGACGCCTTGCCCGACCTCGAGAGCTGGAAGCGCAGGCGCGTGTCGCCGCGGAGCGTCGGGTCGCGGTACGCCGACGCGCCGTAGCAGGTCACGACGTGGATCCAGAGGAGCCGCCGCGCCTCGCGCTGCACGTCGCTCGCTTTGTGCCCGCCCTTCGCGCTCACGACGTCGACGATCACGCGCGGCAGCGGGTG
>DASYCF010001029.1:0-3433 GCA_036500365.1 Byssovorax sp. | reverse complement strand
CCTCGAGCAAGCCTCGCTCCAGGCGCCGGTCTTCGGGACGCGATTTCGCTGGAACGCGACGCGCTCGCTCGCGCTCCTCCGCTTCGCCGGCGGCAAGAAGGTCCCGCCGCCGCTCCTCCGGATGCGCTCCGACGATCTCCTCGCGGCCGTCTTCCCCGACCAGCAAGGCTGTCAGGACAACCACGGCGTCGGCGCCAAGATCGAGGTGCCCGATCATCCGCTCGTCAAGGAGACACTCGGCGACTGCCTCGTCGAGTGGATGGACGCCGAGGGCGCGCAGCGAGTCGTCGACGCCATCCGCGCCGGTTCGATCGAGGTGCACGCGCGCGAGACGCCCGAGCCGAGCGTCCTGTCGCACGAGATCTTGAACGCCAACCCCTACGCGTTCCTCGACGACGCGCCGCTCGAGGAGCGGAGGACGCGCGCCGTCTCCGTGCGCCGCGGCTTGCCCGCCGAGGTCGTCGAGCGCGTCGGCGGGCTCGACCCCGAGCTCCTCGCGCGGATCGCCGCCGAGGCCGCGCCCACGGTGCGCGACGCCGACGAACTCCACGATCTGCTCCTCGACATGGGCGCGCTCGCCGAGGCCGACGCCGAGGCCTGGTCGATCCCGCGCGCGATGTTCGACGAGCTCGTCGCGTCGCGCCGGGTCGGTTCGCTGCTCGTGGCGGGCGCGCGCCGCCTCTGGTTCGCGGCCGAGCGGCGGTCGATCGCGCTCACGGTCCACGCGTCGGCCGTCGTCGAGGTCGACGCGCCCGAGCCTGGCGGCGGGGTGAAGGTCGATCGCGACGACGCGCTCGTCGCCTGCCTCCGCGGTCGCGTCGCACGCACCGGCCCCGCGCGCGCCGACGAGATCGCGCTCGCGACGGCGCTGGACGCCGGTGACGTCGACGTCGCCCTCGCGCGCCTCGAGGCCGACGGCCTCGTCCTCCGCGGCCGCTTCCGGCCCGAGTGCCCGCGCGACCACGTCGAGTGGATCGACCGCCGGATCCTCGCGCGCGTGCACCGCGCGACGGTCGACTCGCTGCGGCGCGCGATCGAGCCGGCGAGCGCCGCCGACCTCCTGCGGTTTTACCTCTCGTGGCAGGGCGTCGCGGGCGCGCGGCATCAAGGTCGCGGCGGCGTCTCGCGCGTCGTCGAGCAGCTGTCCGGCTTCGAGCTCGCCGCGTCCGCGTGGGAGGAGCACGTGCTGCCCGCGCGCGTCGACGGCTACAAGGCCGCGTGGCTCGACGAGCTGTGTCTGTCGGGCGAGGTCGCCTGGGGCCGCTTCGCGCCGCGCGACGCCGGCTCGACGCCCACGCGCGCCGCCCCGATCGCGCTCGCGCGCCGAGTCGACCTGCGGTGGCTCCTCACGCCTGCCGAGGGCGAAGCGGCGCCCGTCGAGGCCGAGCTCAGCGAGGCCGCGCGCGACGTGCTCGCGCAGCTGCGCGCGGGCGGCGCGTCGTTCTTCGACGAGCTCTCGACGACGAGCGATCGCAGCGACGCGGCGTCCGCGGGTCGCGAGCGGGGCCGCGCCGCGATCGAGGAAGCGCTGTGGGAGCTCGTCGGCGCCGGCCGAATCACGGGCGACGGCTTCGCGGGCCTCCGCGCCCTCCTCGCGAGGTCACGCGCCGAGACGCCGGCGCCGCTCCGGATCGGCCGGTTTCGCGCCGCCGCGCCGCCCACCGTCGCCGGCCGATGGAGCGTCCTCCGCGCGCCGCGCAACGACGTCGCCGACGCCGAGGCCGCGCTCGAGGCGCGCGCCCAGCAGCTCGTCGTCCGCTGGGGCGTCGTCCTGCGCGAGGTGCTCGCCCGCGAGCCGCGCGCGCCCGCGTGGCGCGATCTCCTCCGCGTCTACCGTCGGCTCGAGATGCGCGGCACCCTGCGCGGCGGCCGCTTCGTGTCCGGCCTCGTCGGCGAACAGTTCGCGTTGCCCGAGGCGCTCGACGCCCTCCGCGCCGTCAAGCGCGCGCCGAAGACGGGCGCCGTCGTCGAGCTCTCGGCGTGTGATCCGTTGAACCTCGCGGGCATCCTGACGCCTGGCCCGCGCGTCCCCGCGCACGTGGGCGGCACCGTCCGCTTCCGCGATGGCGTCCACGTCCCGAGCGACGCCCCGGACCTCACGGCGCAGCCGCCGCTCGGCGCCACCGCTTGAGATCAGTCGCTCCGCGGTCGGCGCCGCCACCGCGCCAGCCGGCGTGGCTGCGATCGTCACCTCGAGCCGATCGGGGCGCGTGCTCGTGACCGCAGGCTCCGGTCATGTTGAGATGACTGCATGACCGAACCCGTCGATGCGGACGGTGACCCGCGTGACCAAGAGGCTGAGGCCTTGATCGCTCCTCGTCTCCACGGGTTCCCGTCCCGCGGCGCCTATCAATCCTTGGCGTGTGGCGCCGGCGCGAGCTGGATCTGCTCGGCGCTCGGCGGTGGGGGCACGGCGATCGCGGCGACGTGGGCGGTCGTCGCCGCGGGCGTGTCCATGCTGCTCGTGGCGCGACCGTGGCTCGACGCGGGCTCTACACGGCTCGTGTTCGACGAGGGGGGCGTTCGTCTGCGCACGAGGACTGGCGACAGGTATTTGCCGTACCGGCGCGGCGGAGAGGCGAAGTTCGTCGCGGCCGACCTCCTCTCAGCGGCGCGCCTCGAGCTTCAAGTCTCTGGGAAGGACGAGCGCATCGTCGTTCAGGTCCACGCGCCGCTCGGGAAGTACGACGCGGAAGAGCTCGTGCGGCGCTACAACTATCGCTCCCGGAGCGTCCATGAGGCCCTCCCCGAGACGGGCGTCGAGCTCCCTCGCGCGCAGCAGAGCGTGGAAGCGTGGTGCGAGGGTCTGGCGAAGACCGCCGCGAAGCTACGCACGGGCGGGTACCGGAACGCGGCGCCCGAAGCGAACCTCAAGCGCGTCTTCCTCGATCGTCGCTTCCCCGAGGATGCGCGGGCGGCGGCCGCCTACTGCCTCCTCTCCCTGGCGTCACCCGAGCGAGACCTCGTGCGGACGAGGCTCGGCCCCGCGTCGCCTCCGCTCGTCCTCGCGCTCTGCCGCCGCGCCCCGGGTGGCGAGGAGGTCGTTCGCGAAGCAGATCTCGTGGCGGCGCTTCCGTTCGTCGAGCAGGCGGACCGCCCCTGAGCCTCAGACGAGAAGACTGGGTCGACCGCGAGGCGGTTCGGGGAGCGGGTGACGGTCGACCGAGTCGAGCTCCGACCCCTCGGCGACCGGGTCGCGGTCGACTCGGTCGAGCTCCCGCCCGGCGGCGACCGGCTCGCCGTCGACTGGCTCGAGCCGCAAGCCAGCGGGGGCCGGCTGGCCGTCGACGATCAGCTCGCCGGGTCGACCGGCGCCGGGGCGGGGCTCTTCTTCTTCGGCTTCGGGGCGGCGGCGGCGGCCTTCTTCGCGGGGACGACGAGCGCCTGGAGGAGCTTCTTCGCGACGGCGCCCTCGGCCTCGGCGAGCACGGCG
>DASYCF010001028.1:0-6949 GCA_036500365.1 Byssovorax sp. | reverse complement strand
CGCCAACACCGACGCCGTCGTCGTCAAGGGCGAGAAGGAGCTCAAGAGCGTCGACGTCCGCGGCACGACCGAGGCCTTCCTCGAGGCGGGGGGTTGGCAGCTCAAGCGCGGCCGCTTCATCTCCGACCTCGACGACGAGATCGGCTCCGACGCGTGCGTCATCGGCGCCGACATCGAGGAGGCGCTCTTCAAGGGCGTCGACCCCATCGGCCAGCGGCTCAACGTCGGCGCGGCGAGCCGCTGCACGGTCAGCGGCACCCTCGTCCGCAAGGGCAGCGCGTTCGGCCGCACGCAGGACAACATGCTCGTCATGCCGCTGAGCTCGTTCCGGCGGTCGTTCGGGCAGAAGCGCGGGCTCACGATCGCCGTCGTCGCGCCCGAGGGCAAGGTGATGGAGACCGAGGACGAGCTCATCAGCGTGCTGCGCATCGCGCGCCGCCTCGGCCCCGATCAAGAGGACAACTTCAGCGTGAACCGGCAGGACAAGATCCTGCAGGGCTTCGACCAGCAGATGATGACGACGAACATCGTCGGCGTCCTCGTCGGCGTCATCACCGCGGCCGTCGCCGGCATCGGCATCATGAACATCCTGCTCGTGAGCGTGAAGGAGCGCACGCGCGAGATCGGCATCCGCCGCGCGCTCGGCGCCCGCCGCGCGAGCATCTTGCTCCAGTTCCTGTGCGAGGCCGTCATGGTCGCGCTCGCCGGCGGCGCGCTCGGCGTCGCGCTCGGCGCGGGCGCGGCCGCGCTCATCGACATCCTGAGCCCGATGCCCGCGAGCCTCGATCCGCGCGTCGTCCTCGGCGGCGTGCTCGGCTCGTGCGCGCTCGGCGTGCTCTTCGGCCTCTGGCCCGCGCTCTCCGCCGCGTCGATGCACCCGATCGACGCGCTCCGCCATGAGTAGCGCGCCCCCCGTCGACGACGACGGCTCGGCCGCCGCGCGCCGCGATCGCCTCCGCGCCGCGCTCCGCCGCCGCGAGCCGGCGACGCGCTGGGGTCGCCTCAAGGCCGCGCTCGCGTGCCGCGTCGACGACCTGCGCCTCGCCCAGGCCGCGCTCGGCGCGCACCGCATGCGCTCGGGCCTCACGCTGCTCGGCATCGTCATCGGCGTGTTCACCGTCGTCGCGATGATGTCGCTCCTCAACGGCCTGCAGTCGTCGATCAACAAGAACATGGGCGGCCTCGGCGCCGACGTCTTCCAGATCCAGCGCTTTCCGAACTTCAACTTCGGCGCGCTCTCACCCGAGATCATGCGGCGCAAGAACCTCACGCTCGCGCAGACCGTCGCGCTCCGCGAGGCGCTCCCGCTCGCGAAGCAGGTCGGCGGCGAGGTGTGGGAGGGCGGCAAAGACGTGAAGGCCGGCGGCAACACCGCGTCCGGCGTCGAGGTCGGCGGCGGCACGGCGGAGTTCTTCACGAACAACAACCTCCCGATCGGCGCCGGGCGCCCCTACACCGAGGCGGAGGTCGACGACGCGTCGCGCGTGATCGTCCTCGGCGCGACCGTGGTCGACGTGCTGTTCCCGGGACAAGACCCCATCGGCCAGCGCGTGCGCCTCGGCCGCGTCGAGCTCGAGGTCATCGGCACGCTCGAGCGCCAGGGCGGGAGCCCCTTCGGCGGCAACCCCGACAACCTCATCTCGATCCCGATCGGTCTCTTCTTCCAGCTCTACGGGACGGGTCGCTCGCTCAACATCACGGTGATGGCGAAGACGCACGGCGACATGGCGCGCCTGCAGGACCTCGCCACGGGCTCGTTCCGGCGCATCCGGGGCCTCCAGGCGCAGAACGACAACGACTTCGACGTGTACTCGAACGAGTCGGCGCGCTCGACGTTCAACCAGCTCGCCGACACGGTGACGGCGGCGGGCCTCTTGATGTGCACGTTCGCGCTCGTCGTCGGCGGCATCGGCGTGATGAACATCATGCTCGTCGCCGTCACCGAGCGCACGCGTGAGATCGGCCTCCGCAAGGCGCTCGGCGCGCGCCGCGGCCGCGTGCTGATGCAGTTCATCATCGAGGCCGTGCTGCTCGCGTCCTTCGGCGGCGTGCTCGGCGTCGCGCTCGGCTTCGGCGCGACATGGCTCGGGACCTTCCTCGCGTTCCCCGCGGAGGTGCCCATGTGGGCCGTCGCCCTCGGCCTCGGCGTCTCGAGCGGCATCGGCCTCGCCGCCGGCATCTACCCCGCCTGGCGCGCCTCGAGGCTCGACCCGGCGGTCGCCCTCCGCATCGAGTGATCGAGTCGGCCGCTCCGGCGCCATACGGGCGCATCTGCTCCGCTGCGGTGCTCGGCGTACCAGAGTACGCCTGCGCTCCGTTGCTCGCAGCTGCACCCGTCTGACGCCGGATCGGCCGACTCGATCGGCGTCGCGATTGCCTCGCGCGCCGGCGCGTGGGTGGGCCGACCTCGAGCTGGTCGTCGCTAGCTACGGGCGAGAGACCGCCATCGTGCCCTTGCGCGGATTCGCGGGAGCCCGACCGTCGTGGCGCGCGGGGGCAATGCGCGCCGATTTCACGCCGACTCGGCGCCAAGCGCTCGTCGGTCTCAAGGGCGCGCGTGAGATGGACCTGGCGCGAGGGTGGGATCTCATCGCGTTGAGGGACGCCGAGCCTCGCGTGATGACGATGCTCGCGATCCTCGCCCCCATCGAGCGCATCACGATGGTTCAGCACCCGTTCGGCGGACGTCGCACCGCGATGGTTCGCCTCGCGGGTCAGAGCGCTCCCGTGCCGCTCGCGAGCTTGGGCGACGGCGTACGCAGGCTGCTCCAGATCGCCATCGAGGCGGAGCTCGCCGCACTCGCTTCAACCCAGGTGCAACACTCCGATCCGCCGCTCCAACGGATCCTGCTGGTCGACGAGCTCGACAGCGGCGTGCACTTTTCGGCGCTTCCGAGCTTGTGGGGCGCGCTCCTTCGGCTGGCCGAGCAGCGCGGGGTGCAGGTCTTCGCGACGACGCACTCCTGGGACTGCGCCTAGGGCCTGCTCCGGGCCGCTTCGGACAACCCCGGCATCGATGCAGCGATCGTTCACCTCGACGCGAGCGGCGAGGAGACGAGCGCGGTCGTGTTTCCCCGCGAAGAGTTCGACGCGGTCGTGCGCGATCGCATCGAGGTGCGCTGAATGTTACGGCTCCGGCTCCTCTGCGAGGGCAAGGACGACGGCACGTCATCAAGAGCCCCTTGAAGCTACCCGGCTACGTCAAGGAGCTCACCCCAACGAACGGACGACTTCGCTTCGATGACACCGAGGTCGAGCTCGACCATCGCGCATACGACGACGTGGAGGGCGACCGCGACACGGGCGTGGATACGCTGCTCGCGCCTCCTGTCGCGGCCGCATCGGCGTGCGGCCAAGTCGGGAGCGGCGCGAGAGCGGGAGCGGGGATCACCTGATTTGCGCTATTTCGACCCCAACCGCGCGCTCCCGCGCTGGAGCGTTGCCAGGATGGCTGTAAGCGTGGGGCCATGGTGGCGCTCCGCGTCGCCCTTCTACGAGCCGAGACCTGAGACACACAGCATGGCAGCGTGCGAGAAGACGGGGATTGAAGGTCTCGACGATGTGCTCTGCGGAGGTCTCCCGACCGGGCGCATGTACGTGCTCGAGGGCGACCCCGGCGCGGGCAAGACGACGGTCGCGATGCAGTTCCTCCTCGAGGGCGTGCGCGCGGGTGATCGAGCGCTCTACATCACGCTGTCGGAGACCTCCGAGGAGATCGCGGCCATCGCGGCATCGCACGGCTGGTCGCTCGAGGGCCTCGACGTGCTCGCGCTCTCCGCCGCCGACCCCGCGCAAGACGAGGCGAACACCCTCTTCCACCCGTCCGAGGTCGAGCTCGGCGAGCGGATCGGCGAGATCGTCGCCACGATCGACCGCGTGGCGCCGAAGCGCGTCGTCCTCGACTCGTGCTCCGAGCTGCGCCTCCTCGCGCAGAGCCCGCTGCGCTTCCGGCGGCAGATCCTCTCGCTCAAGCGCCACCTGACGGAGCGAGGCTGCACCGTCGTGCTCATCGACAACCCGACGAGCGTCGAGGGGGACGTCCTCTTGCAGAGCCTCGGCCACGGCGTCATCCGCCTCGAGCAGCTCGCGCCCGCGTTCGGCGCCGAGCGGCGGCGGCTCCGCGTCACCAAGCTCCGCGGCGTCGCCTTCCGCGGCGGTCTCCACGACTTCACGATCCAGCGCGGCGGCCTCGTCGTCTACCCGCGCCTCGTGGCCGCCGAGCACCTCGAAGGAGGCTCACGCATCGAGGCGCTCTCGAGCGGGCTCCCAGGCCTCGATCGGCTCCTCGGCGGCGGCCTCGAGCGGGGGACCGCCACGCTCCTGATGGGGCCCGCCGGCACGGGCAAGTCGGCGCTCGCGACGCAGTACGCCGTGGCGGCGGCGGCGCGCGGCGAGCGCGCGCTCATCTATCTGTTCGAAGAGGAGGCCGACATCCTCAAGCGGCGCTCCGCGTCGCTCGGCCTGTCGCTCGACGGCCCGATCGCGCGCGGCGACATCGTCCTCCATCAGGTCGATCCCGCCGAGCTCGCGCCCGGCCAGTTCGCGCACGCGATCCGCGCCGACGTCGAGAGCCGCAACGCTCGCATCGTCGTGATCGACAGCCTCAACGGCTACCTCCACGCGATGCCCGACGAGCGCTTCCTCACGCTCCACCTGCACGAGCTGCTCACGTACCTGCGTCACCGCGGCGTCCTCGCGATCCTCGTCGAGGCGCAGCACGGCCTCATCGGCGGCATGCAGTCGCCCGTCGACGTCAGCTACCTGGCCGACACGGTGGTCTTGCTCCGCTACTTCGAGGCCGTGGGCGAAGTCCGCAAGGCGATGTCGATCCTCAAGAAGCGATCGGGCCGGCACGAGAGCACCATCCGCGAGTTCAAGCTCGGGCCGAACGGGATCCAGGTCGGTGAGCCGCTCGTCGAGTTCCACGGCGTGCTCACGGGCGTCCCCCAGTTCTCGGGCGGTCGCGGGGTGCTCCAGGGGGAGCCGTGAGCGTCGACGATCGGCTCCTCGTGCTCGCGCCGACCGGTCGCGACGCGGCGCTCACGATCGAGCTGCTCGCGCGCAACGACTTCGTCGCCGCGAGCTGCGCGTCGATGGAGGAGCTCTCTGCGCGCGCCGCGGAGGGCGCCGGCGCACTGCTCGTCGCCGAGGAGACGCTCGTGCCGTCGTCGGTGGGCGCGCTCGCCGCGTTCCTCGCCTCGCAGCCTCCTTGGTCGGACCTCCCGATCGTGATCTTCACCGGCGCCGGCGCCACGATCCAGAGCAAGCGGCCGACGCTCGAGATGCTCGCGCCGCTCGGCAACGTGACGCTGCTCGATCGGCCGGTGCGCGTGGCGACGCTGCTCAGCGCGATGCGGAGCGCCCTCCGGGCGCGGCGGCGCCAGTACGCGGCGCGCGAGGCCATGCAGGAGCAGGCGCGCGAGGTGCACGCGCGCGATCAGTTCCTCGCGATGCTCGGCCACGAGCTCCGGAACCCGCTCGGCGCGATCACGCTCGCGACCACGCTCGTCGAGCGCGGCGGCGACATCCAGCGCCACGTCGCGATGTTGAAGCGGCAGACCGCGCACATGTCGCGCCTCGTCGACGACCTGCTCGACGTCGCGCGGGTCACGGCCGGCAAGATCGTGCTCCAGCGGGCGCCGCTCGATCTCGGCGACGTGACGCGCCGCGCGGTGCAGGCGCACGAGCCCGCCGCCCGCGCGCGTTCGCTCACGTTCACGCTCGACGTCGCTCGGGGCCCGGTCGTGGTCGACGCCGATCTCGTCCGGATCGAGCAGGTCGTCGCGAACCTCCTGGCCAACGCGACGAAGTACACGCCGCGCGGTGGCAACGTCGCGGTCTCCGTCGAGCCGTCGGGGTCCGACGCCGTGCTCTCCGTGACCGACGACGGCGTAGGTATCGCGCCCGACGTCCTGCCGCGGATCTTCGACCTCTTCGCGCAGGCCGAGGGGACGCTCGATCGGGCCGAGGGCGGCCTCGGCGTCGGCCTCACGCTGGTCGACCGGCTCGTGCAGCTCCACGGCGGCGAGGTCACGGCAGCGAGCGACGGCGTGGGCAAGGGCGCGCGCTTCGTCGTGCGCCTCCCGCGCTCCGACGCGGATCTGTGCGCCGCCGCCGAGTCGCCGCGGTCGGTGTCGCCGCGGCGCCGCGTGCTCCTCGTCGAGGACATGCCCGACCACCGCGAGATCCTCCGCGAGTTCGTCCTGTCGCTCGGCCACGAGGTCGCCGTGGCCGAGGACGGACCGAGCGGCCTCGAGCAGGCGCGGCGCTTCCACGCCGACGTGATGCTGATCGACATCGGCCTCCCGGGCATCGACGGCTACGAGCTCGCGCGGCGGGTCCGTGCCGAGCGCGGCGCAGACGTCACGCTCATCGCCGTGACGGGCTACGGACAGCCGGACGATCGTCGCCGCGCCTTCGATGCCGGCTTCGACGTCCACCTCACGAAGCCCGTCGACGTCGCCGCCATCGAGCGCGCGCTCGGCGCCTCGGCGGCCTGACGCCGCGTCACCTCGCGACGAGCTCGCGACAGGCGCTCCGCCGCGACCATCGCCGGCCGCGCACGGTCGGGCCCTGGCGCGCGCAAGACGTGCGTCCCGTCCGGCACCAGGTGCACGCACGCAGCCCCGAGCTGCACCGCCGGGATCGCGGCGCCGGGCGCGGACACGTCAGCCGTCACGCGCACGCGCCGGTCGTATCAGGGCCCATCGTCGCGCGATCGTCCGCGGCACGAAACCTGCGAAGCCCTCGTGCCAGGAGGCGAGATATGTACGGTCAATTCCAGGAGACGATTCGACTCGGGATGAAGGTGCGCACGCTTGACGGCAAGGTGCTCGGCCGCGTGAAGAGCGTCCACGGCGACACGTTCGACATCGAGAAGGGCGTGTTCATGCCGAAGGACCACGCCGCTGCCTTCAGCGAGGTGCTCCGCATCGACGGTGACGGCGTC
>DASYCF010001027.1:0-3543 GCA_036500365.1 Byssovorax sp. | reverse complement strand
CATGGGGATGCCCGGCATGGGCGGCTTCCCCGGCATGGGCGGCTTCCCGGGCATGGGCGGCGGCGGCGAGGATCCGAACCTCACGAAGATGCGCACGCTGAGCGCGTCCGAGCGCAACGCGAAGAAGGCGCAGCGCAAGCGCGAGCGCGACGCCCGCAAGAAGGGCCGAAAGTAGGCTCGGCGTGCGCGCGTTCGCGGCGTCGCTGATCTGCGGCGCGATCGCCTCGTCGGCGGCGTGCTCCGATCGATCGGTGCCGTTCGAGCCTTCGCCCGAGCCGACGCACGCGACCGCGGGGCCGCCCGAGAAGGGTCCGCGCACGGCCGTGCCGGAGCTCACGCTGCCGCGCCTCTCGAAGGAGTCGGCGATCGCGATCGACGGCGTGCTCGACGAGCCTGCGTGGACGCGCGCCGCGGCGACGGGCCCGTTCGTGAACGTGTCGAGCGGTCGTCAAGACGCGCGCAACAAGCCGCAGGCGAGCGCGCGCCTCCTCTGGGACGACGCGTTCCTGTACGTCGGCGTCGAGGTGCACGACACGAAGGTGCACGGCGGCTTCCCGAGCGACGCGAAGGACCCGCACCTCTGGGAGAAGGACACGATCGAGCTGATGCTCGACCCCGACGGCGACGGCGACAACAAGGACTACTACGAGATCCAGATCAATCCGCAGAACCTCGTCTTCGACACGCAATACGACGACTACAACAAGCCGAACGGCAACGGACACGGCCCCTTCGGACACGAAGAGTGGAGCGCGAACCTCACGAGCGCGGTGAAGGTGCACGGCACCCTCGACGACGACTCGGACGAGGACCAGGGCTACACGGTCGAGGCGCGCATCCCCTGGGCGTCGTTCACGAAGGCGAAGAAGAGCCCGCCCGCCGTCGGCGACGCGTGGCGCGTGAACCTCTACGCGATGAAGAACAACGGCGGCGTCGCGTGGTCACCCATCCTCGGACAGGGTAACTTCCACCGCGCCTCGCGCTTCGGCCGCGTGCGCTTCGGCGACTCCGAGATTCATTGACGCTCGGTCAAGCGTCGACGGCGACGCCGAGCTGCTTTCGAAGCTTCGCGTACCGATCGCTCGTGACGAACACGAGCAGATCGTCGACGGCGACGACAGCCTCGGCCGCGTCGTCGACCTCGAGCACGGCCGCTGCGGCGTCGAGGTCACCGCTGACGAGGAACCCGGCGCGCGAGGACGTCCGATCCGCGGCGATCGCCCAGCGCTGGAGGTTCGTGCGCCCGCCCTCCTCGACGAAGCGCAAGAAACAGCCGCGAAGCCGGTCGACCTGCACCGTGTCGAGGATCGGCTCGATCGCCCTGGCGATGGGGACCACGCGCCGCTTGATCTCGGCGTGCAGCGGCAGACCCGGGTTGCCGATGGAGAGCGCGGCGAGGAAGACGTCCTCGAGATCGGGGATGCCCGGGAGCAGCGAGCGGATGAAGTGCTCTTCGCGGAAGCAGGCGAGGTGTCGCCCCGCGAGGAACGCGAGCTCGCGCGGCGCGCGACCGGACAGCGCGCGCTTGCCGAGCAGCGTCGAAGGCGGCACGCCCGGCACCATCGACACGAGCCCTTCGAAGTCGACGACGGCGTAGATCGGAGGCGTAGGAAGCCCGAGGATGGCCGCGGCCCAGCCGAAGCAGCGCACGGCCTGTACGGTCGAGGTGCGCGGGTCATGGCGCTTGTCGGCCGGCAAATCGGGCAGCGCGTGCGCGTGCCGGAGCGAGGCGACGCGGCCGAAGAGCACGGCAGGCGCGATGACCGCGAAGATCTCGCTCGTGAGGAGCTCCTCGTCCGGGTGGAACAAGAGGCGCCGCCACGACTCCGGCGTGACGCTGCTCGTCGGCTTGAGGAGACCGTCGAGGCGGTGCCGATCGAAGCGCGCCTGTTGCTCGGCGTCGGCGGCGCCGAGGTGCGCGAGCGCCTGCGCCGAACCGAAGGCGCGATCGGCGTCGCCCGCGTCGACGAGGGCGCGGTAGAGCGCGCGGTGCACCTCGACGTCGCGCGGATCGTGCGAGAGCCGCTTGTGGAGCTCGGCCGGGTCGGACGGAGACGCGCCGCCGGTGACGCCGGAGACGTCGACCTCGACGTGCACGCTCGCGCGCGCCTCCTCGAGATCGAGCTCGAGCTCGGCGACGCGCGCCTCGAGCTGCTTGATCCGGCGCTGGAGCGGCGCGACGCGCGGGTCGTTCGACGACTCGATGGGAACGAGGGAGTCGCGCGGCGCGTCGCCCTCGTCCTCGCGCACGGCCACGCGGGTGCGCGCCTGATACGAGGCCTGCAGCGCCTGCTCGAGCCCGCGGAGGCGGCCCCGATCGAGCCCGAGCGACTCCGCCGCTTTGTCGAGCCGCGCGCGCTCGTCCGGCGTGATGACGCCGTCCTCGATGACCTCCGCGAAGAGCGACTCGTAGTAAGCCTCGAAGCGATCGACGCGGACCTGGCCGCCGACCTCACCTGCTTCGAAGCTCGCGCCGTGCTCGAACGTCTCGGGGACAGCCGTCGTGTCGCTCATCCACCCTCCGGGCCGCGGCGCGCGGGCGCGCCGTCAGGACCCGAAGAGGATACAGCCCCCCGGAGCGGCGCGACACGCGACTCGGCGCGCGCCGCGCTCACGGGTCACTTCGGGAAGTAGCGCGTCGCCCGCTTGTGGCCCTGCGACGTGATGCGCTTCGTCGCGAGCAGCTTCTTGATCGGGAGCGAGAGCTCCTTCGTGTTGCTGCCGATGGCGCGGGCGATCGCCTCGACGCCCTGACCCTTGTTCGCGCGGATGTGCTCGGCGAGCTTCTCGGTGAGCTTGTCGAGCTCGTCCTTCGAACGCTTCTCGCCGGGCTTGCGCGCGTGGCGGACCGCGGCCTTGGGCGCGGCGGCCTTGCCCGCGGGGCGGCGACCGGGGCGACCCTTGGCGAGAGCGGGGGTGGGCGCGTGGGCGGCGCGGGCGGCGGCCGGCGCGCGGCTCGTCGACGCGCCACCACCGGTGAGGGCGGACTCCACGGCAGCGAGCGCGGCCTTCCGCACGAGCGTGCTGAGCTCGGCGACGAACCCTTCCACGCGAGATTGAATCTGACGATCGATGTCACTCATGGAATACTCGGTCTCATGAACCCGTGTTCTCTGTCAACCGTTCAGCGCTAATCAAAACGAAATATTTCGACCGCCGGACGGCCCAACACCCGCGATGGTTCGTCCCGTGGCTTCAACCCGAGATCTCATTTCGGGGGTCAATCCATGTTCATGGAGCGGCCGACCGAAGTCTTTCTTCATGGGCGAACGCGCGCACATCGCACGTCGCGCGCGGCGCACCACACGAACGCTCGCCGCCCCTGCGCCGCTTCTCAGGGGGGTGCGGCGGCCGGGTCGAGCTGCTTCAGCGCGCGCTCCGCGTCGACTCGGTACGCGTTCTTCGCCGGCGCGAGCTCGAGGAAGCGCTTGTAGTGCTCGATGGCCTTCGCCTTGTCGGTGTTGCGCACGGCCTCGGCGAGGAGGAAGTGCGCGTCGAACGCAGGCCAGGCGGGGCTCGACTTCGCAGGTTCGAGGGTGACGC
>DASYCF010001026.1:0-4486 GCA_036500365.1 Byssovorax sp. | reverse complement strand
CCCGGCACCTTCTGGGAGCGGCGCGAGACGAACCGCTATGCCGCGCTCCTGCCGCACGCGCGCGCCGAGCCCGACGCCGATCTGCTCGTCGACTTCCCGCGATCGCACCCGCTCCGCGAGGCGGTGATGGCGAGCGTCGCGTTCGCCAACGACCTCGCCGCGACGCCGCCGCCGTTCGCGGTCGCGCGGCAGCACGGCGCGTGGACGCGCGGGCTCATGGTGCTCCCCGGCGGCGAGGAAGAGCTCGAGGAGTTCCTCGTCGAGCGCGTGCGCGCGTACGGCGGCGAGTGCCGGCTCTCGGAGCGCGTCGCGCGGATCGACGTGAAGCGCGGCGCGGCCACCGGCGTCACGCTCGACGGCGAAGAGCAGCCGCTCGGCGCGACGTTCCTCGTCAGCGACCTCGACGGCGAGTCGCTCGCCGCGCTCGCGAGCGGCGAGGGCATCTCGAAGCGCGCGCTCAAGGAGTGGCCGCGGATCACGCCGACGCTCGGGCGCTTCGTCGTCAACGTGGTCGCGCTGCGCGAGGGCGTGCCGCGGCCGCTCGGCGTCGAGGCGCTCCTCTTGCCCGACCCGCGCGAGCGGCGCCTGCCCGCGGGCGGCGCGCTCCACGTCCAGCGCGCGTCGGCAGGCGCCGACGAGGACCTGCTCGTCGTCGAGGCGCTCTTGCCCCTCCGCGGCGGGCTCGCGCTCCACGAGGCGCGCCAGGCCGTGCTCGAGCGGCTCGTCGCCGAGCTCCCGTTCCTCGAGCGGCACCTCGTCATCGTGGACTCACCCCACGACGGCCTGCCCGCGTGGGTGTTCGAACCAGGCGTCGCAGGCGGCGCGCGCCGGCGGCGGGCGGTGGAGCGCGCCCTCGCGCGCGGCGCCGCGGTCGCCCCCGAGCCGATGATCGAGAAGCTCGAGGTCGACCCGCCCGGCTACCTCGGCCTCGCCGGCGAGCCGCTGCGCGGTCCGCTCGAGCGCTCGCTCCTCGTCGGCCGCAGCGTGCTCCCCGGGCTCGGCCAGGAGGGTCAGGTCCTCGCCGCGTGGGGCGCCGCGCGCCTCGTCACGCGCTCCGACAAGCAAAAGGAGCGCATGCGCCGCGACATGTGGAGCAAGGTCGAGATCGGCTGAAAATGCGCGCCCCTCCTCGCCCGGGGCCGTCGCCGCCCGGCCGCCGGGGAGAGAAACGGACAGCCGATGTGTTGCTAGCCCGGCGCGAGGAGCGGTACGTTCGCGGTCGATGCAGGTCAAGCTCGGCACGATGGCGTTCGTCGGATGCGCGGCCGTCTGCGCGTCGCTCACCGCGGGCTCTACGGCGCGCGCCGCCGACGCGGGCGCGGCCACGGTGCCGCTCGCGGTCGTCTCGGTCGAGGGCAACGACGCCGAGGACCAGGCCGACGCGCTGACCAAGGCGCTCCGCAACGCCGTCCGCGCGTCGAAGGGCTGGTCGCTCGCGTCCGGCGAGTTCTCGCTCGAGGTCATCGTCCTCAGCCTCAAGTGCACCGATCCGCCGGACGCCGCGTGCCAGGCGAAGGTCGCCGACCAGATCAAGAGCGACCGCTACCTCTGGGGCTACATCAAGAAGAAGGGCCCCAACGTCGCCGGCGAGGTCGCCCTCTGGGTGCGCGGCAAGGGCACGACGCGCGTCCCGGTCGAGTACAGCGCGAACCTGACCGAGGCGAACGACGACGCGCTCAAGCGCATCGCGACCGACGTCGTGAACCAGCTCGCGGGCAACGGTCCGAAGGGCGGGATCCACGTGAGCGCCGGCGGCATCGTCGGCCAGCTGTTCGTCGACGGCGAGCCGATGGGCGCGCTGGCGAACGGCGACATCACGCTGCAGCTCCTCGCCGGCGACCACGTCGTGTCGGTCAAGGCGCCCGGCTACACGGCCGCCGAGCGCAGCGTCACGGTGCTGCCGAACGCGACGAAGGACGTCTCGTTCACGCTGCTGCGTGATCTGAGCAGCCCGCCGATCAACGGCCGCGTCATCGCCGGGTGGAGCCTCCTCGGCGGCGGCGTCGCGCTCGCCGGCGCCGGCGCCGCGATGGGCATCCTCCAGATCAGCAACAAGTCGTCGCTCTCGGGCTCTGGCCAGTACGCGACGGCGTTCAACGACTACCGCGCGCACGGCAACGGCTGCGACGTCGCGGCGCAGGGCGCCGGGCCGAGCGGCCTGCCCTTCTCGAACACGACCGAGACCGATCGCAACCAGGCCCAGGCGATCAACGGGATCTGCGGCAAGGACAAGACGTACTCGCTGCTCCAGTTCATCTTCTACCCGGCGGCCGTCGTCGCGGCGGGCGCGGGCGTGTACTTCCTGGTCACGGCGCCGAAGGCACAGAAGGCGGCGTGGAACGTCACGCCCTCGTTCGGCAAGAAGACGGGCCAGCTCGACTTCACCCTCGACTTTTGAGGGTCGTCGCGGGTGAGCTCGGCGGGCGACGGCTCGTTGCGCCGCGCGGGCTCGCGACGCGGCCGACGTCCGATCGCGTGCGTGAGGCGCTGTTCTCGGCGCTCGGCGTGGTCACGGGCGCGCGCGTCCTCGACCTCTACGCCGGCACGGGCGCGCTCGCGATCGAGGCGCTGTCGCGCGGCGCGGCGCACGCGACCCTCGTCGAGAGCGAGCGGGCCGCGCTCGCGTCGATCCGCGAAAACGTCGCCGCGCTCGGGCTCGGCGCGCGCGCGGTGATCGTCGCGAGCCGCGTCGCCCGGGCCGTGCCGCGGCTCCTAGGCCCGTTCGATCTCGCGTTCGTCGACCCGCCGTATGCGGCGCTGGCCGACGCCGTGGCCGTGATCGAGGCGCTGAGCGGGCAGCTCGCCCCCTCCGCGCGCGTCGTCCTCGAGCACGCGTCGCGGGATGCCGCCCCAGACGTGGGCGGCCTGGCGCGGGCCGAGCCTCGGGTCTACGGCGACACGGCCCTGACCTTCTATACGGCGTGAGCTGCGACGCCGCGGGAAAGCTCGCAAGGAAGCGAAGCGGACTGTAGACTCCGCGCCGTTCGCGTCGCTGTTCGGCGCTCCCGCCCGCCTGTCGAGGTCCCCCGACGTGCCTGCTCCTGCATCCACACCGCCGCCTCCTCCCGCGACCAACAACACGCCGTACATCGTCGGCATCATCGTGCTCGCGCTGCTCGCGTTCGGTCTCTATCGGTGGAAGTCGAGCTCCAATGCTCCCGTCGCGCCGCAGGTGACCACCGTCACCGCGAACGCGCCGAAGCAGGACGACGTGCCCATCCTCAACGCGCCGCCCCCGCCGCCGAAGGCCGAGGACGTGCCCGACGCGGGCGACGACGACGCCGGCGCCAAGGTCGCGCCGAAGTCGACCGGCGGCACGGCAGCCGGGCCCGGCGGCTGCGGCTCGACCTGTCAAGGCACGGCGACGCCCGCGCTCCAGGGCGCCCTCCGCGGCACCGCGCAGAGCGCGCAGGGCTGTTACAACCGCGCGCTTCGCACGAGCGAGGTTTCCGGTAACCTCACGGTCAGCGTCCAGGTCGGTCCGTCGGGGAACGTCTGCGGCGCATCGCTCGCGACCGACAACGTGCACTCGAACGAGATCACGCAGTGCGTCCTCGGCCGCTTCCGCGGCCACAACTTCCCGCCGCCGTCGAACGGGTGCGTGACCGTCAACATCCCGATCAACTTCACCATCAAGCAGTGAGGCTCGCATGAGGGTGGCTCAACCGGTCCGCGTGCTCGCGCTCGTCGCCGGGCTCGCCGCGCTCGGCTCCGCCGGCGCGCTGGTCGCTTGCAGCTCCGACAGCCCCGCCTCGCCGACGTGCAAGCAGAACGTCACGAAGAACGGCGTCACGGTCGAGGACGACGGGTGCGACCAGTTCGCCCAGTGCCTGACCGCCCCCGACGCGGGCCCCGTCCACACGCAAGACTCGTGCGTCTGCTGCGCCGGCATGATGGGCCCCGATCTCGCGCTCTGCCTCTACGGCTACGGCGAGCCGAGCGACAAGACGTGCGGCGGAGCCGACGGCGGCAGCTAGCGACTCCGCCCGGGAACTCCGGCCGGGAAAGGGCTCGGACGGCGTGAGCGGCGTCCTCCTCACGGTCGCGTACGACGGCGGACCGTTCTCGGGCTTCGCGCCGCAGGCGAACGCGCGCACCGTCGCGGGGGAGCTGCTCGGCGCGCTGCGCATGATCGATCCGCGCATCCAGGGCGTGCGCGGCGCGAGCCGGACCGACGCGGGCGTCCACGCCCTCGGCCAGCGCGTGGCGTTCGACACCGAGGCGAACGTGAACACGCGCGGGTGGGTGCTCGGCACGTCGCGCCACCTCCCGCGCGAGATCGCCGTCGTGCGCGCCGCCCGCGTGGCCGCAGGGTTCACGCCGCGCTTCGAGAACGACGGAAAGCGCTACGTGTACCGCGTCGCGTGCTCCGCCGTGCGCGATCCCTTCCTCGACGGGCGCGTGTGGCTCGCGCGGACGCTCGACGCCGCCCGGCTCGTCGAGGCCGCGAGCGTCGAGGCCGCCGCGGCGATCGGCGAGCACGACT
>DASYCF010001025.1:0-1979 GCA_036500365.1 Byssovorax sp. | reverse complement strand
GTTCGGCGAGGTCATCGATCGCGCCGCGCTCCTGCTTCGCCGATCGGTCGCTGCGCGCGCCGACGCGGCGGGCGCCGCGCTCACGCGCACGATGGGCGCCGTCGCGCCCCCGCGTTGTCGACTCGACGACGTGACGGCGGGGCTGCTCGACAACCGCTTCGAGATCGGCGGCGACGCGCTCTCCCTCTTCGTCGCGGGCGAGCGCGAGGAGCTGGAGGATCAGGCGCGCACGCTCCTCGGCAAGCTCACGCCCTGCGTCGGCCGCGACCGGGAGCTCGCGATCCTCGACGCGACGTTCGACGAGTGCGCGAGCGAGTCGGTGCCGCGCGCCGTCGTCGTCACCGCGGCCGTGGGCGTCGGGAAATCGCGCCTGCGCCACGAGTTCGTGCGTCGCCTCCAGCAGCGCCACGGCGGCGAGCGCTCGGTCACGGCGACGCCGTCGTCGCAGGTCGACGCGACGCCGCTCTCGCGGGCCGCGATCACGAACCCGACCACGGGGCGCGAGGGCGTCGACGTGTGGCTCGCGCGCGGCGACCCGATGGGCATGGGCTCGCCGTTTCGCATGGTCGGCCAGCTCGTGCGCCGCACCGCCGGCCTGCTCGACGGCGAGTCGCTCTCCGTGCGCCGGCAGAAGATCCGCGCGCGCGTCGCCCGTCACATCGAGGGCGAGGCCGCGGCGCGCGTGAGCGAGTTCCTCGGCGAGCTCTGCGGCGTCCCGTTCCCCGACGACGAGAGCGTGCAGCTCCGCGCCGCGCGCCAGGATCCGACGCGCATGGGCGACCAGATGCGCCGCGCGTTCGAGGACTTCTTGAGCTTCGAGACCGCGCACAGGCCCGTGCTCGTGATCTTCGAGGACATGCACTGGGGCGATCTGCCTAGCGCGCAGTGGATCGACGGCGCGCTGCGCACGCTCGAGGATCGGCCGCTGATGGTGCTCGCGCTCGCGCGGCCGGAGGTGAACGACCTCTTCCCCCAGCTCTGGCAGAACCGCGGCGGGCAGACGATCGTCCTCGGCGAGCTCGGCAAGAAGGCGAGCGAGAAGCTCGTGCGCAACGCCCTCGGCGATCGCATCAAGCCCGAGGTCGTCGCCGAGATCATCGAGCGCGCCGGCGGCAACGCGTTCTACCTCGAGGAGATGGTGCGCGCCGTCGCCGAGGGGCGCGGCGATCGCCTCCCCGCGACCGTGCTCGCGATGGTGCAGGCGCGCCTCGACCGGCTCGAGCCCGACGCGCGCCGCGTGCTGCGCGCCGCGAGCGTGTTCGGGCAGGTCTTCTGGCGCGGCGGCGTCGCGGCCCTCCTCGGCGACGACGAGGCGGTGCGCCCCGCCGAGTGGCTCGACGAGCTCGTGAAGCGCGAGGTGATCGCGCTGCGACCCGCCGAGAAATTCCCGCACGATCAGGAGTACGCGTTCCGCAACGCGCCCATGCGGGACGCCGCGTACGAGAGCTTCACGCCCGAGGATCGCGTGCTCGGCCACAAGCTCGCCGCCGCCTGGCTCGAGGGCGCGGGTGAGGCGGACGCCGTAGTCCTCGCCGAGCACCTCGAGCACGGCGGCGAGGCGGCGCGCGCCGTCACGTTCTACGCGCAAGCCGCGGCGCACGCGCTCGAGGGCAACGACTTCCAGGCGGCGCTCGCGCGAGCCGCGCGCGGCGTCGCGTGCGGCGCCGAGGGCGAGACGCGGGCCGAGCTCGCGCTGGTCCAGGCCGAGGTGCACAAGCTCACCGGCGACAACGTCGAGGCCGAGAGGCGCTACGCCGACGCGCTCGCGCTGCTCCCGCGCGGGGCGCCCGCGTGGTTCAAGGCGATCGGCGACCTCGCCACGGTGCGCGCGAAGATGGGCCAGCACGAGCCCGTCCTCGCGCTCGGCCGCGAGCTCGCGCAGATGCAGCCGTCGGGCGCGCCGTTCGTCGGAGCGACCGCGCGCGTCGCGATCCAGCTCTTGCACACGGGGCACCTCGACGCGGCCGATCAGCTGCTCC
>DASYCF010001024.1:0-4634 GCA_036500365.1 Byssovorax sp. | reverse complement strand
GGCAGTCCTCGCTCTGAGGCAGGCCACCGTCGCGGTGCCTCTGTGGGCACACGGAGCCGAACGTCTTCGCCTCGCGCACGCCGCTCCACGGCGTCACGGCGGCGGGCGCGTGAAACCGAAGCGGGCCGATCGGCGGCGCGGCGAATGGCACGCCGCGGAAGGCGAGCGTCTCGCCTTCGGCCTCGCCTTGGAGGACGCCAGAGTCCACCGTCGCGAGGAAGGCGGCGTCCGCTGGCGGCGCCTTCACGGCGAGGGGGCCGGACGACGGCGCCGCGGCGGCGGCGACGGGCGCGGCCGGGTCCGTCAGCGGAAACGACGCCTCACAGCCGAGCGACAAGGGGGCGAGGGCCGCAGCGAGCGCGATGGCGTGCCTCATCGCGCGGAGTCTACAGCAGACGTCAGCCGCCCTGCGCCGACGCAGCGGCGGCGGCGCCGACGAGGACGCCCGCGCGCACGGCCTCGAGCACGGTGCGCGGTCGACCGGCCCACGCGTCGCCCGCGACGAAGAGCCCGCGCGCGGCGCGCCCGCTGCGATCGGCGAGGACGCCCACGCGCTCGAGGACGCCGCGCTCGTCGCCGCGCGGCCACGCGTCGAGGTCGAGCGTCGGGCCGTGCATCGAGCTCGTGACGCCGAGCGCGCGCGCGGCGTCGCCGCGGACGCCTGACGCGCCCTCGCGCGGCGCGCCGAGGAGGACGTCGGCGCCGAGCGACAGCCGAAACGCGGACCCGCCGGCGGGCGGGAAATCCCCCGCGATCGCGCTCTCGGGCGGGTGGTACACGACGCCGCCGCCCGCGACGCCGCCGATGGCGAGCACGACGGCCGACGCGTGGAGCGTGCGCGCGGCGCGCTCGAGCTCGACGTCGAGGCCGGCCTCGCCGTGGCGCGGCGTGACGCTCGCGACCCGGTCGAAGAGGGGCGAGACGCCGAGGCGCGCGAGCAAGCGGTCGCGCGCGCGCTCGAAGCGGAGCCCCGCGGTGCCGCTGCCGATCGCGAGCGCCTCGCCCACGGGCAGGTGGAGCCGAGCGGTGAGCGCGGCGGCGCAGCCCGGGTCGATGCCGAGCCACGGGCCGAGCAGCACGGCGCCGACGTCGAGCGAACCGACCGCCGCCGCGAGCCGCGCCGCAAGCCACGCGCGCCGCTCCGGGTCGTCGTGCAGCGAGGCGAGATCGGCGTCGGGCGCGCGGTCTTCGGCGTCGAAGCGGAGCACGTCGGCGTCGACGGCGAGGAAGCGCAGCCCACGCTCCCGGGCGCGCGCGTCGTCGGCGAACGCGGCGGCGAGCGCGTCGGCGTCCCAGCCCGCGCGCGCGATCCGCGGCAGCGCCACGACCCCGCGTGCGAGCGTCCCGAGATCGAGCAGCGCGTGATCGTGGCCTCGCGCGTCGCGAAGGCGCCCGCCGGTCGACGCGAGCAGGGCGCGGCGCTCGCCGACGTCGAACAGCTCGAGCTCGCGCGCGAACGCGGCGGCCGCCTCGCCGAGCGGCGTCGCCGGCGGCGGCGCACCGAGCGCGGTCGACGCCCGCGCGAGCTCGTCCCACGGCGCGTCGTCGACCGCGCCCGACGTGAAGCTCGACGCGCCGGGGCCGCCGTCGATCAGCGTGACCTCGGCGCCCGCTCGACGCGCGGACCACGCCGCGGCGACCCCCGCGACGCCCGCGCCCACGACGACGACGCTCACGGCGGCTCGCCCCCCGCGTCGACGCCGAGCTCGGCGCGCACCGCGGCGATCGCCAGCGCCTCCTGCCGCGCCTGCTCGGGGCCGAGGGCGCACGCGCGCGTGAGCGACTGCTTCGCGAGGAAGCGCGACGCCATGACGAGCCCGTCGCGCGGGGCAAGGCGGCGCTCCTCCGCGACGATTTGGCCGCAGCGCGCGGCGCAGCGCATGCCACCGCACGCGCCGAGGCCGAGCCGCGTCCGGCGCGCGACCGCCGACACGTCGCGCGCGAGCTCCTCGGCGACGACGTAGCGCACCTCGGCCTCGGTGACGGGCTCGCACGCGCACACGATGACGCGCTCGCGGGGGCGGCGGCGCATGCGCTCCTCGACGCGCTCGGCCCGCGCGCCGTGGCGGTACACGAGGCGGCGCGCGGCGATCGCGTCGATGCCTGCGCGCTCGGCGAGCGCGAACGGGTCGCACGTCGCGTCGCCGCCGGGCAGCGCCGAGAGGTGCGTCGCGCAGCGCACGCCGACGTCGAGCCGCGCCGCGATCGCGTCGGTCATCTCCTCGGCGAAGAGGCGGAAGCTCGCGAGCTTGCCGCCGATCATCGAGTAGAGCCCGGGCGCGCCGTGCGCCGCGTGATCGACGACCTGATGATCGCGCGAGAGCGCGTCTTCGAGCTTGCCGTAGGCGTGCAACGTCGGGCGGACGCCCGCGTAGGTGCCGATGATCCGCGCGCCGCGCACGTGCGGGAGGACCTTCGCGACGCCTTGCACGAGGTAGCGCACCTCGTCGCTCGTCGCGCGCACCTCGTCGAGATCGCCGTAGTAGTCGTCGTCGGTCGTGCCGATGACGCTGACGTTCTGCCACGGCTCGATGAAGATTTGCCGGCCGTCGATCGTCGTCGCGGCGACGGCGTAGTTCGTGAGGCGGCGGTCGTAGACGACGTGGATGCCCTTGCCGGGGCGGACGCGCGCGCGCTCGGGCGACAGGCCCGACAGCGACGCCGAGATGGGCGCCCAGGCCCCGGTCGCGTTGACGACGACGCCTGCGCGGAGCTCGCCGATCTCGTTCGTCTCGCGGTCGCGCCACGTGACGCCGGTGACCTCGCCCGTGTCCTCGCGGCGGAGGATGCGCTCGACGGTGCGGCCGACGTGCACGTGAGCGCCGCGATCCATCGCGTCGACCACGTTCGCGACGCAGAGCCGCGCGCCGTCGATGCCCCACTCGTCGAACGAGACGCCGCCGAGCAGGTCGCCGGTGATGCCGGGCTCGAGCGCGCGGAGCTCGTCGACCGTGAGGCGCGCGTGCTTCTTGCCGCGCTTCAAGGGCTGGTAGCGGTCGTACGCCTCGAAGAACGCGTCGATGAGCTGGAAGAGGATCTTCTTGCGCGGCCCCGCCTCGACCGGCATCAAGAAGGGGATGCGGAAGAGCAGGTGCGGCGCGATGCGCTGGATGTTGCCCGAGTCGCGGCAGCTCTCCTCGGTGACGTGCGGGTCGTCGGTGAGGTAGCGCGCGCCGCCGTGGATCATGCCGCTCGAGTTGCCGCTCGCGCCGAACGCGAGGTCGTTGCGCTCGAAGAGGGCGACCTTCAGCCCGCGCATCGCGCAGTCGCGGGCGACGCCGGTGCCGTTCACGCCGCCGCCGAGGATGACGACGTCGACGTCGACGTCGCCGCGGCGCGGGGGTCGAGAGAGGGGCGCGTCGTCGCGGCGCGTCAGCACGCGTGCGCCTATATCACGGCGGCGTCAGCCCTTGACGCGGATCGCCCACGTGAGCCGGGCGAGGCTCTTGAGCACGTTGGGCACGCGGCGCGCGAGGTTGATCGACGGCACGCGCTTCTCGAGCACGCGCACGGGGATCTCCTGCACGCGCAGGCCCTCGCGGTACGCGCGGATCACGAACTCGCTCGCGAAGACGTCCTTCTCGACGACGCAGGCGCGCGCGATCGGGAGGAGCTTCGCGCGGAAGAACGCCTTGAGGCCGTGCGTGTCGGTCCCCTCGAAGCCGAGCGTCGCGCGGAGCAGGCCGTTGTACGCTTGGCTCGCGACGTGGCGCGCCCACGGCCGCTCGTCGTTCGCGCCGGCGAGGAGCTTCGAGCCGATGACCATGTCGACGCCGCCCGCGTCGAGCAGCCGGATCGCGCGCACGTGGAAGTCGACGTCGCAGAGATCGATCTCGTCGCACACGACGATCTCGCCGTGCGCCGCCTCGATGCCGCGCCGCATCGCGCCGCCGTAGTTCGGCTCGCCGAGCGAGAAGGTGCGCACCTCGGGGTATTTCTTCGCGAGCTCGGCGGCGACCTCGCGCGTCGCGTCGCGCGAGCCGTTCTCGGCGAGGACGATCTCGTAGTCGAGCGCGTGCGGCTCGAGGAGCTCGCGCAGATCGACGACGGCGGCGTGGAGGATCGCCTCCTCGTTGTAGACGGGGACGACGATCGAGACGCGCGGCGGCGGGCGGGTCACGCCGCGCCGTGCCCGCGCTCGACCGCGCGCCGCGCCGCGATGACCTGCGCCTCGCCCGCCGCGGCTCGCCCGAAGAGCAGCGCGTCTTCCATGCCCGAGTAGTTCCAGCCGCCGTAGCGGCCTGCGCTCACGACGTCGTGCTCGGCGAGGTACCGGCGCACGACGTCGAGCGCGGGCGCGTGGTCGCGATCGAAGATGACGTACCCGGGGTCGAGCCTGCGGACGCGCGCGAAGCGGATCGCCTCCGGCGCGCGGACGAGGCCCATCTCGACGAGGCCGGCGGCGACGCGCGGCAGGAGCTCGGCGAGATCCGGCTCTTCGCGCGAGGCGAGCTCGACGTAGAGGCACGCCTTGCCGGGCGGCGCCATCGCCGCGCTGAAGTTCGAGTAGCAGCCGACGCGGTAGAACGGGTACTTCGCCTCGGGCACGTAGACCCAGTGGAGATCCTTCTCGCACGGCGTGTGGAGCGCGAGGTCGAGGTAGTAGAGGTGCGTCGCGCGGAGCTTGGCTGCGG
>DASYCF010001023.1:0-3321 GCA_036500365.1 Byssovorax sp. | reverse complement strand
AGAGCGTGCGCGCGGCGACCTGAGCGGCGTCGCCGACGCCTCAGCGGACCGTGCTCGAGGTCGGCGCTCGCGGGGAGACGCCGAGCGGCAGGGGCGTCGCCTCGTCGTCGCTGGCCTCGGTGCTCGAGCAGCCGTCGGCCTTGCGGGCGAGGGTCGCGACGCGGGTCTCGATGAGATCGGCCGTGTCGCTCGCGCCGGTCCCGTCGCGCAGATCGGCGAGGCGCTGCATCTCGGCGAGCTGGTCGCGGACGCACGAGGCCATCACGACGTCGCGCCGCTGGATGGCGCGGGCGAGGGAGTCGCGCGCGCGGCACACGTCGCGGTCCACGGGCGGCTTCTTCGCGCACGCGTCGGGCAGCGGCGCGCCCTCGCCGACGCGGACGTCGACGGCGATCGGCTCGGCGAGCGGATCGGCCGACGCGGCGCGCCCGACCACCCGGACGGTGACGAGCTGCGGCGCGTCCGTCGTGTGGAAGGTCTGGTTGCTGCCGACCACGAAGTGGGCGCCGCCGCTCGCTACGGCGGTCGCGCGCGCGGCGAGGGTGTGCTCACCGGGTGCGAGGTGCACCGACGACGCCGCACCCGGGCGCCTCCCTGCGGGCGGGATCGCCGAGAGCGGCAGATCGACGCCGTCGATCGTGAGCGTGAGCCGCCCGAGCTCGTACCCGTCGCCCACGTCGTTGACGACGCGGACCGTCGTCGTCCCCGGCTCGGGCGCCCGGGGCGACGGCTCGCCGCCCGCGCAGCCGAGCGACAGCGACGCGAACAGACACGCAACGGGCCACCTCCACACGTCCGCTACGATGCTCCGGCGCGCGTCGTCATTCAACGGCGGCGCGGCGGCGCGGCCTCGCTCGGCCGCGGTTTCGGCTAGGCTCTCGCGCCGATGAAGCCGCTCCTCGTCGTCAACCCGCGCTCGTCCGGCGGAAAGACCGGCGCGATGTTCGCGCGGATGCGCGAGCCGATCGAGCGCGCCCTCGGCGCGGTCGACGTCGCCGAGACCGGCGGCCCGCGCCACGCCGTCGACCTCGCGCGCGAGGCCGCGCTCGCCGGTCGCGAGACGGTGATCGCGGTCGGCGGCGACGGCTCGATCCACGAGGTCGTGAACGGCCTCATGGAGGCGCGCGACAAGGGGGCCGACAAGACGAAGCTCGGCGTGATCGGCGCTGGAACCGGCGGAGATTTCCGAAAGTCGCTCGGCCTCGAGCACCGCCTCGACCGCTACTGCGCCGCGATCGCCGACGGCAAGACGCGCCGCGTCGACGTCGCGCGGGTCGCGTACACGACGCACGAGGGCGCGCCCGCGAGCGCGTTCTTCGTGAACATCCTCTCGGTCGGCCTCGGCGGCCTCGTCGATCAGTACGTCGCGCGCGGCAGCCGGCTCCTCGGCGGGACCGCGGCGTATTTCCTCGCCTCGACGCGCGCGCTCATCGCCAGCGAGATCGGCGTCGTCGCGTGCTCGTTCTGGCTCGACGGCGCGCTCCGCGAGGAGCAGATCCGCACGCGCAACGTCGCCATCTGCAACGGCCGCTTCTTCGGCAGCGGCATGGAGGTCGCGCCGATGGCCCGCCTCGACGACGGCGTGCTCGAGGTCGTCGATCTCGGCGCCGCTCCGCGCCTCAAGTTCGCGCTCGACTCGTCGCGCATCTACTCGGGCGAGCACATGAAGAGCCCCGACGTGCGCCACTTCCGCTGCGATCGCCTGAAGCTCGTGCTCGAGAACCGCCAGATCAACGAGCGCTTCTTGCTCGACGTCGACGGCGAGCCCCTCGGCACGCTGCCGATCGAGGTCACCGTCGACAAGGGCGCGATCGAGGTCTTCGCGCCCGCGTAGGCGCTACAGCATGCCCATCGGCGCGCCGCCCTGGTCGACGAAGCGCTCCGCGATGTCGAGCAACAGCTTCGTCGATCCGCCGGCGGCGCGCGTGACGCGCGTCTCGTTCGGCTCGAGCACGAACGCGCCGACGTCGGCGCCGCCGAGCGTGACCGCGTGCTCCTTGCCGGGCGCGGCCGTGGCCACGTCGTACGTCTTGCCGTCGCTCGCCTTGACCTTCATCCCGACGGCGTAGCACGCGGCGGCGCGCTCGTCAGAACACCTGCTCGTCGAAGTGGAAGAGCAGGAACGTCGGCGTCGTCGAGGTCGGGTCGACCACGATCGCCCCATCGGTGTGATCGCCGTCGTTCTTGTGCACGTCGTGCGACGAGTACCCGCCGTCGGTCACCGTGTAGACGCTGATCGGCATGTCGAGCTCGACGTCCGCGGTCAGGAGGTTCGAGAGCGTGGTCAGGTCGTACGTCGTGAAGTCGGTCGAGTGGACGCCCACGTCGCTCGCGTAGTCGAGCGGCGCGTCCGCGTTCCAGCCCTCGGTCCACGCGGGCGCGGGCATCGGCGCCTGCTTCGTCATGAAGTACACGTCGGGCGGGCCTTGATCGGACTGCACGTTGACGACGGCGCGGTACACCTTGCCGAGCGCGCGGATCTCGAGCGTCACGTGGTCGTCGTTGGGCAGCGCGCACTGCGTGTCGGTCGGCTTCACGACCGCGAACAGCGTGCCGTCGAGGCGGCCGAACGGGGGCGTCTCGGCGTCGCCGTCGAAGTCGTTCTCGTCGGTGATGCACGCCTGCGATTTGTCGACGTCGCCCACGCCGCCGGCGCCGCCCGCTCCACCAGCGCCGCCCGCGTTCGCGCCGCCGGTCGACCCGGAGCCGCCGGTGCTCGAGGTCGAGGTCGACGACGAAGACGAAGATGAAGATGAAGACGAGGCCGTCGTCAGGTTCGGCGAGCCGCCGTCGCCCGACGTCGTCGCCTGCGCGGCCGAGTCCGAGCCGCCGCACGCCGCGCCCAGCGCGCCGGCCGCGCCGAGGAGCAGCGCGCTCGCGCCGACGATCCCACCAGACACCGAGCCCTTGCGCGTTGCGACCATGTCGAGACCTCGCCGAGAAAGGAAGGTGCGCGCTCTTTGCCGCGGACCGAGCGCTGCCGCAAGCGAACGGACGGTGCTATCGCGCGGGGCGGACGGCGCCCTGCGCGTCGACGAACACGGCGCGGCGCGGTCCGAGCGTGACTCGGACGCCGCGCGAGTCGGGCACGGCGACGAGGCGGTCTTCGCGCGCGGGCGCCGGGCCGAGGTCGGCCGGCGTGTCCCACGGCGCGGCGCCTGTCGCGTCGAGGCGCAGCGCCACGGCGTGCTCGGGCGCCTTGCGCGCGCCGCTCCGCGCCGTGCCCACGCCGACCACGAGCAGCGTGTCGTCCGCGACCGGCGCGAGGGCGACGGGCGCCCGCGCCAGGCGACCGAGCGAGACATCGGCGCCCTCGCGCGG
>DASYCF010001022.1:0-1730 GCA_036500365.1 Byssovorax sp. | reverse complement strand
TCGTGCGCTGCAAGACCTCGCGCGTGAACCTCTCGGGCGCGAAGCTCGCCAAGAGCGTGTGGGTGGCCGGCGTCCTGCGCGACGCGAAGCTCGGCGGCGCGGATCTGAGCGGCGCGTCGCTGCTCCAGGCCGATCTCTCGGGCGCCGAGCTCGGCGACGCGGACCTCACCGGCACCATCCTCGCGGCCGCCACGCTCGAGCGCGCCAAGCTCGGCGGCGCGACCCTCCACGAGACCATGCTCGGCGGCGCGAAGCTCGCGGGCGCGGATCTTTCGGGCGCGAAGCTCTCGCGCAGCGTCTTCTCGCGCGCGGAGCTCCCCGGCGCGGCCTTCCGGGGTGCGACGCTCACGGAGTGCGTGCTGCTCGAGGCGAACCTCTCCGGTGCCGACATGACCGGCGCCGAGCTCGACCGCGTGGCGCTCACCCGCGCGGACATGCGCGGCGCGCGCATGCCGAAGAAGATGACGAAGACCGTGTTCGACGCGACGCTGCTCGGCTCGCCGGAGCTCGCCGGGCGCGACCTCGCCGGCTCCGACATCGACGGCGCGGACCTCGCGGGGGTCGATCTCGCGGGCGTGAACCTCTCGTTCTCGGCCCTCCGCGGCGTCGATCTCCGCGGCGCGAACCTCACCGGCGCCACCCTCGAGGGGACGACGCTGACCGACTGCGATCTGTCGGGCGCCGACCTCACGGGCGCGCGCGTCGAGCGCGCCACGTTCATGCGCGGCAAGCTCGCCTCCGTCGACCTCTCGCGCCGGGCGATGACGACGGTCACGTTCGTCGAGACGGACCTCACGGGGGCCTCCTTCGCGGGCGCGGAGCTGCGATTGTCGGCCTTCACCCGCTCCGATCTGCGCGACGTCGACTTTCGCGAGGCGCGCCTCGAGCAGGTGCTGTTCGAGTCGTGCACGCTCGCCGAGGAGGACCGCACGCGGCCCGCGCGCATGGAGGAAGCTCAGCTCCACCGCGTCGGCTTCGTGAAATGCGAGGTCCGCGCGCTCGCCATCAAGCGGGCGACGATGTGCATGTTCATCGACGCGAACCTCGAGGGCATGGACCTCTCCGGCGCGAAGCTCACGCAGTCGAACTTCGGTCGCGCCAACCTCCGCCGGGCCAACCTCACGCGCGCGAACCTGGACGCGGCGTCGCTGCAGGACGCGGATCTCGGCCTCGCGGACCTGTCCGACGCGAGCGCCCGTCACTGCTTCTTCGGCGGCGCCAAGCTCGAGCGCACGAACCTCTCGCGCGCGAAGCTGCGCTCGTCGATCTTCAACGGCGCGAAGCTCGGCGAGGCGCTGCTCCGCGACGCGGATCTCTCGCGCGCGAAGATGAAGAAGGTCTCGGCCGAGGGGGCGGTCTTCTTCGACGCCGACCTCACGTACGCGAACCTCTCGCACGCGGACGTTCGCCGCGCGGACTTCACGGGCGCGCGCATGACGTTCACCACCATCCACGCGGTGCGCGACTCGGATACTGTGTGGGGCGGAGCGATCGGGCCGACGACGCGCACGACGGACCTCGAGCGGCTGGAGGCGGAGGGCTGGATGCCCCCGCGGTGAAGGAAGAGACCATGAGCGTGAACGCCATCATCAGCCTCCAGGACGAGATCGCCGCGGTCGCGCGCTACCTCGGCCCCGCGACGGTCGTGGCCGTCGACGGCCCGCGCGTGCGCGCCGAGCTCCCGGGCGGCGGGGAGATCGCCGTCGAGCTCGCGCTCGCGTTCCTCTACG
>DASYCF010001021.1:0-1526 GCA_036500365.1 Byssovorax sp. | reverse complement strand
CGTCTCCTCCGTCGGCGCGCGCGGCGTTCGTGTTCGCGAGCGGCGCGGGCAGCGTCACGCTCTTCGGCGGCTTCGACGGCGCGAACATCCTCGGCGACGCGTTCTCGTGGGACGGCTCCGCGTGGACGCCGCTTGGCGGGGCGCTCCCGCCGGCGCGCTTCGTCGCGTGCGCGGGCTCGAACGGCGCGCGCCTGGACCTGTTCGGCGGCGTCTCGTCGAGCGGCGCGGTCACGAACGACACGTGGAGCTTCGACGGCGCGATGTGGTCGCAGAGCAGCGCGTCGCCGCCGCCACCTCGCTACGACGGCGCGCTCGTGTACGGCGCCGGCGACGACGCGCTGCTCTTCGGCGGCACGCTCGACAGCGTCCATGGCACCGACGACACCTGGCTCTACGACCCGGCGACGGGCTGGGTCGAGCTCACGATCGCGACGCGCCCGCGCCCCCGCCTCGGCGCCGCGATCGCGTTCGACGCCACGCGCGAGCGGGCCGTCCTCTTCGGCGGCGTGAACGAGGGCGTCGACGACGGCGACACCTGGGAGTGGGACGGCGCGAGCTGGGTCGCGACGGCGACGACCGGCC
Source organism: Byssovorax sp. (assembly GCA_036500365.1). Taxonomy (GTDB): domain Bacteria; phylum Myxococcota_A; class Polyangia; order Polyangiales; family Polyangiaceae; genus DASYCF01. The sequence goes on along the minus strand of DASYCF010001021.1, from coordinate 944 downwards.
CGGCGCCGCGCCACGCCGCCGCGATGGCCTTCGATCCGAGGAGCGGCGCGGTGGTCCTCTTCGGCGGCACGACCGAGGGCGCCGTCCTCGGCGACACGTGGATCTACCAGGCCTTCGGCGAGCCGTGCGCGACCGGCGCGACGTGCGACGCGGGGCGATGCGTCGACGGCGTGTGCTGCGAACAGGCCTCCTGCGGATCGTGCGAGGCCTGCAACCTCCCAGGCACGCTGGGATCGTGCGGCGCGGTGATCGACGCTCCCGACCCCGACTCGTGCACGGGCACGTGCGACGAAGCCGGGACGTGCATCCCCTGAGCGTCGCCCGGCGACCTCCCGCGCAGCGCGCGATCTGATAAGACGCGTGACATGTCGACTCGGGTGGCGGCGGCGGTCGGGCTCATCGTGGCGCTCGCGTGTGCGGGCGGGTGCAAGCGGCTCATGGGCGGCGGTGCGGACGACGACAGCGGCAAGGCCACGGCGTCGGCGGCGCCGCTCCTGCCTCCGCCTCCCTCGGCGCCGACGCCCGTCGCGCAAGATCCGATCGCGGTCGCCTCGGGCGTCGCGCCCGGGGCCGACACGGCGCCTCCGCCCGACGCGTCGGGCGCGCCCGCTGCCTCGGCCGCGCCGACCGCCCAGGCCGCCGCGCCGGCGAACCCTCCGCCGAACACGGCGACGACGCCCGTGCGCGGCCAGAACATCGACGCGTGCTGCGGCGCGCTGAACGTCTTCGAGCGCGGCGCGCGGCCGCTCCAGCGCCAGCGCGTCGCCCGGGCGGCGAGCCTGTGCCCTGGCATCGCCGACGCCGTGCGCTCGGGCCGATCGACGCGCGCCGCGGGCCTCGCGCAGATCCGCGCGCAGCTCGGCGGCGGCGCGACGCCGTCCGCGTGTCAGTGAGGGGCGAAGTGGTCGTGCCCGGCCGCGTCAATCGGCTCGAGCTCGCCCGCC
>DASYCF010001020.1:0-4489 GCA_036500365.1 Byssovorax sp. | reverse complement strand
GCGGCTCGTGAAGGCGACCAGCGCGCTCGCCGAGCGACCGCTCGAGGGCGACTGTCAGCTCGGCGGCGCCCCCGCGTGGATCCAGGACCCGCTCGAGGTCGCGTGCGCCGGGTGCGGCGCGCCGATGACGTTCGTCTTCCGCTTCTCCGCGCCGAACCCGTTCGAGGGCTGCCCGCCCGTCGCCGGCGAGAGCGGCGCCCTCTACTACCTCGCCTGCGTCGCGTGCTCGCGCCTGACGCACGTCGCGCAGTGGACGTGAGCCGCCTGCACGTCGCCCCGCAGGCCGCCGTGTCGTGCGCTCGCCAGCGGCGCGCGGGGAACGCCGAGCGGCAGCCTGCCCGAAGGCGCTCCGGGCCTCGGAATGGCGAGGGGCAGCCTGCCCTTCGGCGTTCCGCGCCCCGGAATGGCGAGGGGCAGCCTGCCCTTCGGCGTTTCCCGCCTCGCAATGGCGAGGGGCAGCCGTGCCCTCCGCCGTTTCACGCCCTGAAATGGCGAGGGGCAAGCCGATTTCGAGCGTTTTCTGCTACGTCACGCGGCGCCATGAGCCAGCGCGCACCCACCGACGAGCTCTTCGCGCGGATCGCGCGCGAGTTCCCCGCCGACTTTCTCACGCGCGAGCCCGACGATCTCGCCGAGTACGGCGGCGACTGGACGAAGGTGCACGCGCGCGCGCCGTCCGCGATCGCGCTGCCGCGCACGACCGACGAGGTGTCGCGCCTGCTCGCCCTCTGCGACGCGGCGCGCGTCGGCGTCGTGCCGTCGGGCGGGCGCACCGGCCTCGCGGGCGGCGCCGTCGCCGCGCACGGCGAGGTCGTCCTCTCGCTCGCGCGCATGCGCCGCATGGATCCCGTCGACGAGCTCGGCGCGACGGTGCGCGTGCAGGCCGGCGCCGTGACCGAGGCCGTGCACCAGCACGCGGCGCCGCACGGGCTCACGTGGCCGGTCGACTTCGCGTCGAAGGGCTCGAGCCAGGTCGGCGGCAACATCGCGACGAACGCGGGCGGCGTGAAGGTCATCCGCTACGGCCTCACGCGCAACTGGGTCCTCGGCCTGCAGGTCGTGCTCGCGAGCGGCGCCGTGCTCGAGCTCAACGGCGCGCTCGAGAAGAACAACACGGGCGCCGATCTGCGCCAGCTCTTCATCGGCAGCGAGGGCACGCTCGGCGTCGTCACCGAGGCGACGCTCAAGCTCACGCGCCTCCCCGAGAAGCTCGACGTGATGCTCCTCGCCGTGCCCGACCTCGCCGGCGTGCTCGCGCTCTTCCGCGACGCGAGGAGGGCGCCCTTCACGCTGATGGCGTACGAGTTCTTCACCGACAAGTGCCTCGCGCGCGTCACGCGGCACCGGAAGATCGCGTCGCCCTTCTCGGAGCCGGCGACGCACTACGTCTTGATCGAGCTCGAGCGGGCGGACGAGGCCGAGCTCGAGGCGTGGACGACCTCGCTCTTCGAACGCGGACTCGCGATCGACGGCACCCTCGCGCAGCACGCGAGCCAGGCCGCGCAGCTCTGGGCCCTCCGCGAGGGCATCAGCGAGAGCCTGGCGGCGACGGGCCTCCCGCACAAGAACGACATCGCCTTGCCGATCGCCGCGCTCGAGGCCTTCTGTGCGGAGCTCGAGGGCGTCTTTCAAGCGCGCTATCCGGGCTGGGAGATCTGCCTCTTCGGCCACATCGGCGACGGGAACCTCCACGTGAACGTGATGAAGCCCGACGACCTCGACAAGGCCGCGTTCCTCGCCAAGACGACGGAGGCCGATCACGCGATGTTCACGCTCGTGAAGAAGCACGGCGGCAGCATCTCCGCCGAGCACGGCGTCGGCCTCTTGAAGAAGCCTTATCTGTCGTACTCGCGATCTCCCGAAGAGCTCGCCCTGCTGCGCGCCATCAAGCGCGCGCTCGATCCGAACGGCACGCTCAACCCGGGCAAGATCCTCGACGTCTGAGCGGTGGGGGAGAGTCCGGAGCGATTCCCTCACCCCCTAACCCCCTCTCCCGAAGGGAGAGGGGGAACACGTAGATCCTAGCCACGACTCGACCCGCCTCGTACGACCGGGGGGATGAGGGGATCGAGGCTCCCTCCTACGTCAGGATGCGCGTCTTGATGTTGGTCCCGAGCGCGGCGATCTGCCGGTGCACCTCGGTCGAGACGTCCTTGTCGAGGTCCATCACGAGGTAGCCCGTGTCGGGGTCGGTCGCGAGCACCTGCGCGCGGATGTTCGCCTCGAGGTCGCTGACGATGCGGTTGATGTCGCGGAGCACGCCGGGCACGTTCTTGTGCACGTTCAAGATGCGGTGCGTGCCCGCCTGCTTCGGGAGCTCGACCTGCGGGAAGTTCACGGCCCCCGTCGTCGCGCCCGTGCTCGCGAACTTCGCGAGGCTCGTCGCCACCTCGCGGCCGATGGCGGCCTGCGCCTCGACCGTCGATCCCCCGACGTGCGGCGTGAGGATCACGTTCGCCAGCCCGCGGAGCTCGGTCTTGAACTCGTCCGAGTTCGTCTCGGGCTCCTCGGGGTACACGTCGATCGCCGCGCCCGCGAGGTGCCCGGACCGCAGCGCGTCGGCGAGCGCGCCGATGTCGACGACGGTGCCGCGGCTCGCGTTCAGGAGGTAGCTCCCGGGCTTCATCGCCGCGATCTCGCCCGCGCCGAACATCCCGCGCGTCTGCGGCGTCTCGGGCACGTGCAGGGTCACGAAGTCGGCCGCGGCGCAGAGCTCGAGCAGCGAGCGCGCGGCGCCGTTGTTTCCCATCGGGAGCTTGCTCGACGTGTCGTAGAAGATCACGTGCATGCCGAGCGACTCGGCGATGACGCCGATCTGCCGGCCGATGTGCCCGTAGCCGACGATGCCGAGCGTCTTGTGGCGCACCTCGTAGCAGCCGGCGGCGACCTTGCGCCACTGGCCCGCGTGCACCTCCTTCGATCGATCTCCGAGCTGCCGCGCGAGCACGACGACCTCGGCGAGGATCATCTCGGCGACCGAGCGCGTGTTCGAGAACGGCGCGTTGAACACGGGCACGCCCGCGCGGTTCGCGGCCGCGAGGTCGACCTGGTTCGTGCCGATGCAGAAGCAGCCGAGCGTCACGAGGTCCTTCGCATGCGCGAGCACCTCGGCGGTGACGCGCGTCTTCGACCGGATGCCGAGCATGTGCACGCCGGCGAGGCGCCGCGCGAGCTCGTCGGGCTTGAGCGCGCCCGCGACCGCCTCGACCTCGAAGCCGTCCGCGCGGAGGAGCTCGTGCGCGCTCGCGTGCACGTTCTCGAGGAGCAGCGCCTTCCACGGCGCGCGCGGCGTTCGGGTGGAGAGTGCGGACGAGTTCGGTGCGCTGTCGGTCACTGCGGCGCGCGAATCGTCCGGCGCCCGGCGCGCGTCAACCTCGGCCGCCGGCGAACGCGTCGCGGAGCAGGACACGCGCGCGCGCCGCGAGCTCGCCGCGGACACGCGGATCGGTGAAGCCGTGCCCTTGCGCCGAGACGCGCATGTACTCGACGGACGAGCCGCTCGCGCGGAGCGCCCGCACGAGCGCGTCGGACTCGGCGCGCGGCGTCCGCGGATCGTTGTCGCCAGCGACGACGAGCAGCGGCGCGCGGACACGATCGACGTACGTCGCCGGCGAGAGCGCGCGCAAGATCGCCGGCTCGTCGAGCGGCGCGAGCTCGGTCTCGAGGAACGCGCGTAGATCGCCGTCCTGCGCGCGCAGGGTGCGCTCGAGATCGAACATGCCCGACATGCAGATGCCCGCGCACCAGAGATCGGGCTGGAAGGCGAGGCCGAGGAGGGTGAAGTAGCCGCCCGCGCTCCCCCCCGAGAGCGCCATGCGCGCGCCGTCGACCCACGGCTCCGAACGGAGCCAGCGGCCGATCGCGCCGATGTCGCGCGCGGCGTCGAGCTTCTTCACGCCGTCGTCCGCCGCCTCGTACGCGCGGCCGAAGCCGCCGCCGCCGCGCACGTTCGGCTCGACGACCGCGTAGCCCTGCTCGAGGTAGAGCTCGATCGTCGGGTCCCAGCGCGCGGTCGCCGCGAGCGTGAAGCCGCCGTGCAAGATCACGACGACGGGCGCCGGCGCCGCGCCGGGCACGCGGTGCACGAGCGTCGGCAGCTCGAGCCCGTCGAACGACGGTATGCGGACGACCTCGGTGACGAAGCTCGGCGCACGACGCGGCGCGCGCGGCGGACCGTCGCCCCGCGGTCCCCGGCGAAGCGGCGCGACGAGCGACGCCTCTTCGTGGACACGAGCGACGGTGCCCGCGTCGAGATCGACGAGCAGGAGGTGCGGCGGCGCCGTGGGCGTCGACCACTGCACGACGAGGCGGCGCGCGCCCGGCGCGACGGTGAGCCCGTCGGACATGTTCGGGTGCGTCGCCCCTGGCACCTCGGATCCGAGCGGCAAATCGAGATGCGAGCGCGCCTCGAGCGTCGCCGCGTCGAGCACGCGCACGTCGTGACGAACGCCGGCGTCGACGACGAACACGACGCGATCGGCGACGACGC
>DASYCF010001019.1:0-5087 GCA_036500365.1 Byssovorax sp. | reverse complement strand
GGGCGACTGCCAGAACGGGCGCTGCAACGACGTCGGCCCGGTCGACGGCGGCACCGGCATGGCCGACGCGGGCGTCTCGGGTGACGGCGGCCCCTGACCATGGCCTGCGGGGAGCGGCGCATCATGATCGGTTCGACGTGGCGTTCCTCGGGCTGCTGAAGGGCGCCGGCGCGCGCGGCGGCGAGGGTCCGCTCGCGTCGTTCGGCGCGGCGCGGCTCGCGGCGCGCGCGTACGGCCGCTTGCTCGACGACCTGCCCGCGCCCGAGCCGTGGGTGCGCGCCGTGCGCGAGGCCGAGGCGCGCGGGCCCGTCGTCTACGTCGTGCGCAACGCGTCGCTGCTCGATCTCGTCGCGCTCGATCACCTGATCCGCAGGCTCGGGCTCGCGCGGCTCGGGTTCGCGAGCGAGGTGCACGGGCCGCGGGGCGGGCTGTCGCGCGGGGCCTCGGGGTCGGCCGAGGCTCGGCTCGCGCGCGCGCTCGCGGCGGGCGCGTCGGCGCTCGTGTTCCTGAAGCGCGCGCCCACCGTGCTCGATCGCGCGGCGGCGAAGGTCGCGCGGGGCCTCCGCGACGGCGAGGCGCTGCTCGAGGCGGTCGTCGCGGCGCAGCGCACGCTCGCGCGGCCCGTGCAGGTGATCCCGCAGCTCTTCGTGTGGACGCACCGGCCCGAGCGGCTCGGCTTCTCGCTCGTCGACGCGGCGCTCGGCCCGGCCGAGTTCCCCGGCGAGCTCCGGAGCGCGGGCCAGCTCCTCTTCAACCGGAAGAACTGCGCCGTGCGCGCCGGCGAGGTCGTCGACGTGCGCGAGCTCGCCCTGCAGCAGACCGCCGAAGACGACGCGACCATCGCGCGGCGCCTCGGCTACTCGGTCCTGCGCAAGCTCGAGCGCGAGCGGCGCGCCGTCGTCGGCCCGGCCGAGAAGCCGCCCGACCGCGTGCGCGAGGAGGTGCTGCGCGGGCCGAAGCTCCAGGCCGTGATCAAGGACCTCGCCGGGCCCGGGCAGGCTCGGCGCGTCGCGATGCAGGAGAAGGCGCGCGGCATGCTCGTCGAGCTGCAGGCGACGCCCGACGCGACCGCGCTCATGGGCCTCGAGCGCGCCGCCGAGACGCTCTTCGATCGCGTGTATCAGGGCGTCGACGTCGACGAAGAGGGCCTCGAGCGCGTGCGCGACGCCGCGCGCCGCGGCTCGGTCGTGTACCTGCCGAGCCACAAGAGCCACATCGACTACATGCTGCTCTCGTTCGTGCTGCGGCGCGGCGGGCTCCAGGTGCCGGTCGTCGCCGCGGGCGACAACCTCATGTTCTTCCCCGTCGGCCCGCTCTTCCGCGCGGCGGGCGCGTTCTTCATCCGGCGGAGCTTCAAGGGCGACCGCCTCTACACCGCCGTCGTCGACGCGTACGTGCGCCGGCTCATCAAGGACGGCCATGCGATCGAGTTCTTCCTCGAGGGCGGCCGCTCGCGCCAGGGCAAGCTCCTCGCGCCGCAGCTCGGCCTCCTGAACATGGTCGTCGACGCCGCGCTCTCGGTCGACGAGCGGCCCGTGAGCTTCGTGCCCGTGTCGATCGGCTACGAGCGCACCGTCGAGGGCAAGAGCTACGCGCGCGAGCTCGCCGGCGGCTCGAAGCAAAAGGAGGACGCGTCGCAGCTCCTGCGCGTCGGCGAGGTGCTGCGCGACAAGTACGGCCGCGCGAGCGTGCAGTTCGGCGAGGTGCTCGACCTCGACGACGCGCTCGCCGAGCTCGGGGCCGCGCGCCGCGTGCGCGAGGGCGCGCCGCCGCCGAAGGTCGCGATGACGCCCGGCAAGCGGCGCACGGTGGTCACGCGCCTCGCGCACCGGGCGATGAGCGAGATCAACCGCGTGACGAGCGTGACGCCCGGCTCGCTCGTCGCGACGGCGCTCCTCGGTCATCGAAGCGGCACGCCGCACGCCGCGCTCGTCGAGCGGTGCCGACGGCTCACCGCGCTCGTGATCGGCCTCGGCGCGCGCACGAGCCCGTCGCTCACGCGCGGCGGCGAGGGGCGCGAGCTCCGCGAGGCGTCGATCCGCGAGGCGGCGCTCCTCTACGTGCGCGGCGGCCTCGTGCGCCAGCACGTGCCGGGCGAGACGCTCACGGGCACGGCGAAGCGCCGCGCGCGCATCTACACGGGGACCGACGTCATCTACACCGTGCCCGACGAGCAGCGCATCCTGCTCGACATCCCGAAGAACACGATCATCCACCTGTTCGTCGACCGCGCCCTCGTCGCGGTCGCGATGCTCGCGTCGCCGGGCCCGCCGACCACGACGGCTCCGCCGACGCGGGCCGTCCTCGCTCACGCCGAGCTCGAGACGCGCGTGCAGTCGCTCTCGCGCCTCTTCAAGTTCGAGTTCATGTTCCGCGCCGACGCGCCGTTCGAGGAGATCTTCGCCGACACGCTCGAGGCCATGCGCGCAGCGGGCGAGGTCGCGATCGACGACGCCGGCGTGACGTTCGGCGCCGGACACGACGGGCTCGGCGGGCGCGGCTGGATCGCGTTCTACGCGTCGGTCGTGCAGAACTTCATCGAGAGCTACCGCGCCGCGGCGCGCGCCGTGCGCCTGCTCGGCAATGGCGCGCTCGCCGAGAAGGAGCTCAGCGCGCGCGCGCTCCAGGTGGCCGAGCGCATGTTCCTCGGCGGCGAGATCGAGCGCGCCGAGGCGGTGAGCCGGCCCGTGCTCGAGAACGCCTTCGCCGCCTTCGTCGAGCAGGGCTACCTGAAGCGCGCGGCGGGCAAGCTGAGCCTCGCCGCGTCGTTCGAGGGCGACGAGGCGGGCGCGATCGAGGAGAAAATCGCGAGCTACCTGCGCCCGCGCGAGAGCGTTTGACGCACGAGCTTCACATCGCGGCACGTCGACCGCATGTCGTTGCGTGCGAACTTCACGCTAACGCACGCTCACTTTGCATCAATTCACACAAAGTATAGGACATCGCGCAGCAGCGTCGTGTCGTCGCACATCGACGCAGCCGAGCTGCGCACGCGCTTCCGACGACGCTCAGACGGCGGGGACCGGCGGCGGAGCCGGTGGGACCGGACGCTTCTTGACCGCGCGGCGTGCGACCACCGACGCGAAGTCGGCCAGCGCTTTGGCGTCGCTCTTGAGCGCGACCTTCGCGGCCGCCCGAATGCGCGCCGTCTCGCGGGTTACCTTCGCGAGGAGCGTCTGTTTGTCGGACGCGCTCCCCTTGCGGGCGCCGAGCTTCGCGCCCTGGGTCTGGTTCGCGTCGTCGAGCGCGGCGCGCGCCTTCGCGAGCGACGCGACGCGCGCGGGCGTGACGCCGACGGCCTTCGCGCGCGCGGCGTAGTCGGTCTCGTCGTCTTCGTACGCGGCAGCGACCGCGTCGGCCGCGTCGAGGAGCTTCTTCGTCGCGCGGTCGGTCAGGCGCTGACCGACGCCGAAGGCCTCTTGAAGAGGCGCGTCGCTCGGATACCCGAGCTTCACGTCGTCGCGGATGGCCGCGAGCAGGCCAAACAGCTTGGTACGCGCCGCCTGTTCGGCCTGCGTCGCGCTCCCGACGGCGGCCTTGCCCGCCTTGACGGCGCCTTTGGCCCTCCCCGCCGCGGTGATGTCGGCGGCGAAGGCCGCGAGGCCGCTCGCCGTGACGGTCTTGATCGTCTTGGCTTTGTCGGCGGCCTGGAAGCGCTTGAGGTGCTTCTTGCCGGCGCCGAGGACGCGCTTCGCGTCGTCGAGGAGATCCTGCGCGGTCTGGCTTGCTCGCGTGGGCATGAGGCGAGCGAATCAAACCGTGCGTGACGTGTCAAGAATCAACGGAGCACGCGCGACAGCGGGCGCCGGGATGTCAGGGCGGCAGCGCGAAGCGGACGACCTTGAGGTTCTCCACCGTCAATTGAGTCATCGAATAGAGGTGCGTCTTCGTGAGACCCATCTCCGCCGAGGTCCAGAGCGATCGGCCGTCCGGCAGCTGGAAGTTCACCGAGGTCTGATGGACGAGATCGTAGACGGCCTGCTGACCGTAGATGGGCGGGTCGGCGTAGGACGGCATGGCCACCCGACCCCACCCGCCGGCCATGAAGGTGGCGGCGTCGAAGGTGTAGTCGGCGACCTTGAAGGGCGCGAGCGCCGCGGGATCGGCGCTGAAGGGCGACGCCCAGAGCTCCACGCGCTGATACTGGTTCAGACTGATCACGCCGACGCCGCGAAACCACGCCACGTGGCTGTCCGCGAAGACGGGGAAGTCGTAGAAGCTCCCGTCGGTGGCCCGGAGATAGTCCGTCGGCTGCGCGAGGCCGTCGGTCGAGACGATCCGCACGTCGACGGCGCCGCCGTCGAGCTCGAACGTCTCCGGGATGAGGAAGATCGACCCGGCGCCGCTCACCATGTGCGCGTCGAGCAGCCCGGGGTAAGCGGGGTTCGACGCCTCCGCCAGCAAGACGAGCCCCGAGCCGTCGAGGCTCGACACGGAGACGACCTTCCCGCCGCCGTATTGCCAAGCCCACCGCGTCGGGCTCATCGGGGTGTCTTGCGGACCGAAGCCGGGGGGCGCCGGCGTCACCTCGAACGCGGCCGGTGGAGCGCCGGTCGAGAGATCGCGCGTGAAGCCGCCGAGCTTCGGGCTCGCGAGGTTGAGGTTGCCGACGAGGATGCCGAGGTGGGACCCCGCGAGCGACCCTTGCCAGAGCGCGCAGTCCGCCGTGAACACCGTGCGATAGGCGTCGAAGAGGGTCCCGTCCTCGTACGCGAAGTACACAGTCGTCTCGCCGCCGTAGTCGATGCCGAGCTCGAGGCGGACGCCGGCGCCGTCCTCTTCCTGGACGTGGCTGGCCGACATGAGCCCCGTCGTGATCGTGTCGGCGGGCCCGTCGAATTGCATCTCTTCGCAGCTCGGAGTCCCGTCGTCGCACGGGATCCACGTGAACACCCGCGCCACGCCGGGGTTCGTGAGGTGGTCGACGGAGCAGCCGATAGGCGTGGCGGTGAGGGTCTCCCAGGTCGGAGCCACGCCGCCCCCGCCAGCTCCTGTCGACGACGAGCTGGTCGAGCCGATCGTGACGACGGGCAACGACGAGCTCGAGGCAGGGACGCCGCTCGTCACCGTCGTCGCGGCGCCGCCCG
>DASYCF010001018.1:0-3048 GCA_036500365.1 Byssovorax sp. | reverse complement strand
ACGCGAGCGCGGGCGGCGGCCCGAAGAGCGCCCACGCGGCGAACGTCGCGATCGCGACGACGAGCACGGCCGGCACGAGCACGGCGGCGGCGGCGTCGGCGCTGCGCTGGATGGGCGGGCGGCTCCGCTGCGCCTCGGCGACGAGACGCGCGATCCCCGCGAGCAGCGTCGCGTCGCCGACCTTCTCGGCCCGCACGACGAGCGCGCCGCCCGCGTTGAGGGTGCCCGCGCGCACGCCGTCGCCCGGGCGCTTGTCTACGGGCATCGGCTCGCCCGTGAGCATCGACTCGTCGACCGCGCTCGCGCCCTCCTCGACGATCGCGTCGGCGGGGACGCGCTCGCCGGGGCGCACGCGGAGGCGATCGCCGGCGCGGAGCTCGGCGAGGGGCACGTCGCGCTCGGCGCCGCCCCGCTCGATGCGGCGTGCGGTGCGCGGCGCGAGGGCGAGCAGGGCGCGGATCGCGTCGCTGGCGCGCGCTCGCGCGCGGAGCTCGAGCACCTGCCCGAGGAGCACCAGCGTCGTGATGACGGCCGCCGACTCGAAGTGCAGCGGCGCGCGCCCGTGCTCCATCGCCGCCGCGGGGAAGTACGCGGGCCACACGAGCGCCGCGACGCTCGACGCGAACGCCGCCGTGACGCCGAGCGCGACCAGCGTGAACATGTTCGGCTTGCGCGTGGCGACCGAGCGCGCGGCGCGTTCGAAGAACGGCGCGCCGGCCCACGCGACCACGGGCACGCTCAGCGCGAGCTCGATCGGCCCGAGCGCAGCGCCGAGGGCGTGCGCGACGGGCATCCCGGGTGCGACGGCGTCGATCATGCCCGCCGCGAAGATCGGCGCGGTGCACGCCGCCGCGACGACGAGCCGCCGCGTCATCGACGCGAGCTCGGGGTTTTCCCCGGCGTCGCCGAGCGCGCTCGCCTCGAGCGCCATGCCGCACACGGGGCACGCGCCCGGCTCGCTCGCCTCGACCTCGGGGTCCATCGGACAGGTCCAGAGGGCGCCCTCGGCCGCGTCGCTCGCGCGCGCCGCGCCGTCGGTCGGCGTCTTCGTGAGGAACGACGACGGCGCCGCGACGAACCGATCGCGGCAGCGCTGGCTGCAGAACGAGTACGCCGCGCCGTCGTGCTCCGCGTGCGCGCTCGCCTTCGTGGGATCCACGGACATGCCGCAGACCGGATCCACGACGAGCACGCTCGGCTTCGCTGGCGCCGCCGCCGGCTCGAGGTCGAACGTCGGAGGTGGGCGCGCGAGCGCGGCGTCCGGGTCGGCGATGAACGCGTCGCGGCAGCCTTCGCAGCAGAAGAAATACGCGACGCCCCCGTGCTCGGCGCTCACCGCGGCGTCGTCCGCGACGCGCATGCCGCAGATGGGGTCGACGTGCAGCATCGCCGCCATCATGGCGCCGCTCGCGCGCGCGGTCAGCGCCGCGCCGCCGTCGAGGGCGGCTGTCAGCGCAAAACGACCGCGCGGCCGTGGCGTTTCCTTTTGACCGATCGCGCGTCGCGCGGGATAAGCGGCAGCGCGAGAGCAGACGATGACCATCACCGCGGACTCCGAGAGCGCAGCTGCCGCCGACGCTGGTCGGATGCGCGAGCGGCTCGCCGTCCTCGTGGACGCGAACGCGGCGATGAAGGGTCCCGTGTCGATGGACGCGCGACTCCGGCGCGTCACGGCCGCGCTCGTTCCGCGCTTCGGCGACGTCGCGTCGATCGCGCTGTTCGACGCGGACGGCGCCCCGCTCGACCTGGCGGTCGCCTCCTCCGACCCGGCCGACGCCGCGTCGGTCGCGCGCGCGTGGACCCCGGCGTGGCGCGGCCTCCGGGAGTCGAGGCCTGGCAGCGGCGCCTCTGCCGACGTGACGGCCGAGCTCGCAGGGCGCGACGTCGCCGTCGTCCCGCTGGCGAACCAGGGGGCCGCGGTCGGGGGCCTGCTCGTCGCCACCCGGTCCGGTCCGTATACGATCGACGACGTTCTGCTGTTCTCCGCCATCGCCGATCGCGTCGCGCTCGCGGTGGAGAACTGGCGCGGAGCACGCGGGGTCGAGCTCGAGCGCGCGCGGGTGCTCCAGATCGTGTCCGACGCCCCCGTATCGCTCGCCGTCGTGCGGGGTCCGGCGCACGCGCCCGAGCTCGTCAACGTCCTCGCCGCGCGCGTGCGTCCGCGTTCACTGGTCGATGACGCGGCGACCGGTGGCGCGGCCGCGGGCGTCGCGTACGCGTACGCGAGCGGCGAGGTCGTCGCGAGCGCGGAGGTCCCGGTCAGCCTCGCGCGCGACGACGGCGGCGCGCACGACGACGCGTATGTCGACTTCGTGCACAAGCCGGTGCGTGGTGCGGGCGGCGTCGTCGACGGCGTGATCTCGGTCGGCGTCGACGTCACCGAGCGCGTCGCCGCGCGGCGCCGCGCCGCGAAGCTCACGGCCGAGCTCCACCGCAGCGAGGAGACCTTCCGCGCCGCGTTCTCGCACGCGGCGTTCGGCATGGCGATCACCGACCCCGCCGGCCGCTACCTCCGGGTGAACGACGCGTTCTGCGCCATCACGGGCCGCGCCGCCGAGCAGCTCGTCGGGGCCCACTTCTCCTCGATCACGCACGCGAGCGATCACCCCGCGGGCGCCGCCGCGCTCGCCCAGCTCCAAGGCGGCGAGATCAACGTCATCACGCTCGAGAAGCGGTACGTGCGGCCCGACGGCGCCGTCGTGTGGGTGAACCTGAGCGCTTCGGTCGTGCGCGACGATCGCGGCGCGCCGACGAACTTCGTCTCGATGATCGAGGACGTGAGCGAGCGGCGGCGTCTCCTCGCCCGCGAGCGCGCGGCGCGCGCCGAGGCCGAGCAGGCGAACCAGCTCAAGGACCAGTTCCTCGCGACCGTGAGCCACGAGCTCCGCACGCCGCTCAACGCGATGCTCGGCTGGCTCATGTTGCTGCGGAGCGAGCGCATCCCGCCCGAGCGAAGGCCGCACGCGCTCGAGACGGTCGAGCGCAACGCGAAGGTGCAGGTCCAGCTCGTCGAGGATCTGCTCGACATCGCGCGTATCATCTCCGGCA
>DASYCF010001017.1:0-3725 GCA_036500365.1 Byssovorax sp. | reverse complement strand
CGCGACCGATACGGTCGAAAACCACCTCTTGCTTCCACCATTTGGCCCGGGCGACGATGATCCCCGGAAGCGCGTGTTTGGCTGGTGCCGGCCCCGGTCTTCAAAATCGGTGCGGGGCAGCTCTCGCTGTCTCGGGCAGGTTCGATTCCTGTGCGTTTCCGCCAACTCGCTACGCCGCGCCTTGGTCGCCCCGCGGGCTCGCCGCGGCCTCGGGGTCGCCGATGCCGCGCACGCCGCGCTCGCGCGCGAGCGACGCGATGCGGGCGTTCGGCAGCTTGCGCGCGGCGAAGCGCGCCATCGCCTCCGGCGCGCCGAGCGTGTGCGCGACGGCGTCGAGCCTCGCGACCACGCGACCGAGCGCCGCATCGGCGAGCGCTCCCTCGCCGCGCGCGGCGTGCGCCTCCGCGAGCGCGAGGCCGCCGACGCCGTAGGGCAGGTCGAGGCCGGTGAGCTGCGACTCGAGCGCGTCGGCCTCGATCGCGCGCGTGATCGCCGCGTCGAGCCGGCCGGCCGCGACGTCGACTCGCGCCTCGAGCGCGATCGCGGCGCCGCGCAGCCGGTCGTCGACCGAGAGCGCGAGCGCCTCGCGCGCGTCGTCCGCCGCGAGGTCGAGGTCGCCGCGCTCGAGCGCGAGCCAAGCCGTGACGAAGCGTGAGATGAACGCCAGCCGCGGGCTGCCGCGCACGCCCGACAGCGCGGCGCGCATGCTCGCCTCGGCGCGCGGGTCGCCTGCGTACGCCATCAAGAGGCCCTCGACCGCGCGGCCGTAGCGCACGAGGAACGTCGCGCCGAGCCGCTCCGCCTCTTCGAACGCGACGGGCAGCATCGCGAGCGCGCGCGCCGTCGCGCCGGACCACGCCGTGAGGCTCGCGGCGTTGAGCTGCGTCAGGCAGAGCGCACGCAGCGCTCGCCCTTGCTCGAACGCCGCGCGGCTCGCGTCGAGCTCGGCGAGGCACGCGCCGACGTCGCGCTCGAGGAGCCACACGAGCTCGCCGCGCGCGCGGTGGATCCAGCCGCGCGCGTACGGCGTGCGCTCGCCCTCGTCGCCGGCGGAGAGCTCGTCGAGCCGCGCGCGGAGCGGGCGCGCGGCCGGGTGGTGCGCCCAGCCGAGCTGCGTGAGGCCGCGGCACATCGTGACGATCTGCGCGTCGACGGCGTCGGGCGCGGCGCTCGCTCGCGCCGCGGACTCGAGCTCGCGCGCGACCGACTCGTTGTCGCCGAGCTGGCCGAGCGCGCTCGTCGCGATGCTCGACGCGTCGAACCACGCGCGCGTCCCGGGCTCGAGCGCGCCGAGCGCGTGCGCCGCGCGCGCCGCCGCCGCGACGGCGTCGCCGCGCCAGTAGAAGGACCTCGGCCTCGATCGCGCGCAGCGTCGCCTCGTCGCGCGGCGTGGGTCCGCAGGCGAGCGCGCGCTCGGCGTGCTCCATCGCGCCGTCGAAGTCGCCTCGCGCGAGGGCGTGCGCGGCCGCGCGGCCGAAGAGCGCGCCGGCCGCGCCGAACGCGCCGCCGCGCAGGTGATGATCGGCGAGCACCGCCGAGTCCGCCTCGCCGTGCGCCTCGAGCCACTCGCCGGCGAGGCGATGTCCGAGCGCGCGATCGGCGTCGGTGAGCGCGGCGTACGCGGCCTCGCGGACGAGCGCGTGTCGGAATCGATACTCGATCTCGCCGCCGAAGCGCGGGCCGGCGCGCTCGACGATGAACTCCTTCTCGACGAGCTCCGCGAGGAGCGCGCGCGTCGACGCGGCCGCGCGGCTCCCGAGCAGCGCGGCGACGGCGCCGCCCCAGAACGTGCCGCCGAGCACGCTCGCCGCGCGGAGGACGCGGCGCGCCTCGGGCTCGAGCGACTCGAGCCGCGCCTGCACCATCGCGAGCACGGTCTCGGGCAGCGGCGAGCCGTCGCGCTCGACGGCGGCGCGCACGAGCTCCTCGAGGAAGAACGCGTTGCCTGCGCCCTGCGCGACGATGCGCGCCACGGTGTCCTCGTCCGCGCGCGCGCCGAGCGCCGCCTCGACGAGCCCGGTGCTCGCCCGCTTCGACAGCTCGCGGAGCTCGACCTGCACGAGGCCGCGCCCGCTCCAGAGCTTCGGGAAGCGCTCGCGCACGTTCGGCCGCGCGAACGCCAGCACCATCCACGGCCGGTCCTTCACGACGCGCAGCGCGGAGTCGAGGTACGCGACGCTGAGCGCGTCGCCCCAGTGCAGGTCCTCGAGCACGACGAGCAGCGGCCGCGCGCCGGTCTCGGCCGTCAAGAAGTCCTCCCACGCGGCGCGGAGCAGATCGCCCATCGTCACGGGATCGTGCAAGGCGGCGTCACGCTCGCGCCGCGCGTCGTCCGCCGACGGCCCGACGACGAGCCGCGTGAGCATGCTCGCGACGCGGCGTTGGTCGGGCGGCGGCACGCGCCGTCCCACGCGCGCGGCGATCTTCGCGCGGCTCACGGCGCGCGGCTCGCCCGGGGCGACGCCGGTCGCGCGGCGCAGCAGCGGCGCGATCATGACGAAGGGCGCGCCCGCGGTCATCGCGTCGCCGCGGCCGAACCACACCTCCACGCCCGGGTGCGCGGCCTCGATCGCGCGCACGAGCTCTTGGCGGAGGCGCGACTTGCCGACGCCGGCGGCGCCCGTCACGAGCACGGCGCGCGAGATACGCTCGGTCACGCAGTCGCCGAAGAGCTCCGCGATCGACGCGACCTCGCGCTCGCGTCCGACGAACGGCGTCGGCTTGCCGAGGAGCCTCCGCGGCGCGTCGTCGGCGCTGTGCTCGCCGAACAGCTCCGCCCAGCTGCCGCCGCTCGCGACGTGCACCACCTCGAAGCGCGGATCGATGAGGCCGGCGGTCACGTCGTCGAGCGGGATCGCCTGCGAGCGCGGGCCCGCCGCTGCGGCGCGCACCATGCGCTCGGCGCGATCGATCGCGTCGCCGAACGGGAGCGCGCCGGCCACCTCGCCGCGGCCGGTCGCGAGCGCCATCGGCGCGTCGGGCCGCAGCCTGCGAATCGCGAGCGCACAGCGCGCCGCGCGAGACACGAGATCGGTCGCCGAGCCGCCGCCGGCGAGCGTCGCGACGACGGATCCGTCGAGCAGCCGCTCCGCCTCCGCCCCGAAGGGCGCGACCGTCGCGCGGAGCACGTCGAGCTCGCCGTCGGTCACGATCGTCGCGGGACCGTTCGCGTGCGTGGCGACGGCGGCTTGATCGTGCGGCGGCCTCCGCGCGGCGTCGGCGCCGCGGCCCTCGTCGGTCGTGGGCGCCACGCCGCGGAGCTCGTGACCGTCGTACGCGGCGACCACGACGCAGAGGAGCTGCCGCTCGCGCCGCGTGAGCGAGGCTGCCTGGCTCGGCGCGGCGCGCACGGCGTCGCCCTCGGCGTCGAGGAGCGCGGCGAGCGCGTCGCCGGTCGAGGGCCGCAGGTCCCGATCCTTCGCGAGCGCGCGCGCGACGATCTCGTCGACGGCGGGCGGCACGTCGGCGACGACCTCGGCCAGGCGCGGCGCGTCGTCGAACAGGATCTTCGCGAGGATCGCCATCGCGTGCGCGCCCGGGAACGCGGGCCTGCCGGTGACGCACTCGTAGAGGACGCACCCGAGCGAGAACACGTCCGCGCGCGCGTCGACGGTGCGCTCGCCGCGCGCCTGCTCGGGCGCGATGTACCCGGGCGTGCCGATGAGGACGCCGGTCTGGGTGAGCAGGTGCGGATCGGCCCGCATCCGGGCGACGCCGAAATCGAG
>DASYCF010001016.1:0-1736 GCA_036500365.1 Byssovorax sp. | reverse complement strand
ATACGTGCCGCGCCATCGCCCGGATCGCGTGTCAGCGGGCCCCCTATCTCGGCACGCTCCTCGCGCGCGATCCTCACCGCCTGGCCAGGGTCGGTGCCGATCCCTACGTCACCCGCGAGAACCCGAAAGACGTGCTGATCGGGGAGATCACCGCCGCCGTCGCCTCCACGGAGGATCTGCGCGCCGCGCTGCGTCGCGTCCGCGGCGACGAGCTGGTGCGCCTCGGCGTCCGCGAGCTCGAGCTCGGGCTCGACACCGAGGTCGGCCGCGAGCTGTCGAACCTCGCCGACGCCTGCTTCGACGCCGCGATCGCCCGCCGTGGCGCCGAGCTCACCGCGCGCTTCGGCCCGCCGCGCTACACCGACGACGACGGCGTCGAGCACGACGCCACGCTCTCCGTCATCGGCATGGGCAAGCTAGGCGGCGAGGAGCTCAACTTCAGCTCCGACGTCGACGTCATGTACGTCTACTCCTCGGACAACGGCTCCGCCGGCTCGATCTCGCTCCACGAATACTTCGCGAAGCTGTGCACGCAGGTCACCGCCGCGATCTCGGAGGTGACGGAGGACGACGTCGTGTTCCGCGTCGACCTCCGCCTCCGCCCCGAGGGCGCCAAGGGCGCGATCGCGAACTCGCTCGCCCAGATGGAGCGCTACTACGAGACGTTCGGCCGCGCGTGGGAGCGCCAGGCCTGGATCAAGGCCCGCGCGTGCGCCGGCGATCCCGCGCTCGGCGCCGAGGTGATGGCGACGCTCCAGCCGTTCGTGTTTCCGCGCACGACGTCGCCGACCGTCGTCGACGACGTCCGCGATCTCAACCGCCGCATCAAGCGCGAGCTCGTGCGCGGGGGCGGGTTCGACGTCAAGAACGGCGAGGGCGGCATCCGCGAGATCGAGTTCTTCGTCCAGGCGCTCCAGCTGATCTTCGCCGGCAAGCGCCCCGCGCTGCGCCGCCGCGGCACGCTCGCGGCGCTCGACGCGCTCCTGTTCGCCGGGCTCGTCACCGACGACGAGGCGCTGGCCTTGTCGAAGGCGTACCGCTGGCTGCGGCACGTCGAGCACGTGCTCCAGCTCGACGGCGGCCTGCAGACGCAGATGGTCCCCGACGGCGAGCGCCGCGCCGTGTTCGCGCGCCGCCTCGGCTACGCCGACACCGCGGCCTTCGAGCAGGCGCTCGCGCAGCACACGACCGAGGTGGCCGCGCTGTTCGCGACGCTCGGCGAGCCCGACGCCGTGACGTCGTTCGACGCCGACGTCGCCGCGATCATCCTCGGCGAGCTCGACGAGGCCGGCGAGGCCGCCGCGCTCCAGCGGCTCGGGTTCAGCGACGTCACCGCGGCGCGGGCCGAGCTCGCGCGCGCCCGCCGCCGCGCCGGGTCCCCGCTGTCGCCGCTCGCCGACGAGCGCGTCGCCCGCATCGGCGCCGCGCTGCTGCGCGAGATCGCCGCGAGCGCCGATCCCGACCAGGCCCTGCGCGCGCTCGGAGACCTCGTCACGCGGCGCGACGAGTCGTGGACGATCTGGCGCCTGCTCGACGAGCAGCCTCCGATCATCCGCCTGCTCGGCTCGCTGTTCGGCGCGAGCGCCTACCTCGCGCGCACGCTCGTCGACACGCCGGAGCTGATCGACCTGCTCGTCGAGCTCGGCCAGTCGCAGCCGACGCGCACGATCGCCCAGGTGCGCGCGGACCTCGAGGCCCGGCTGGCGCGGGTCGATCGCGACGATCCCGAAGCCGTG
>DASYCF010001015.1:0-2170 GCA_036500365.1 Byssovorax sp. | reverse complement strand
TCGACCGAGGGCGGCGCCGCGCACGGCGTGAGCGCGCGCAAGATCTACCGCGACCTGTTCGCGAACGCGCAGTACCGCCTCACGGTGCTCGGCTACATCGCGCAGACGTTCGCGCTCGGCGGGTTCACGGCGTGGGCCGCGCCGCTCTTCGAGAGGCGCCTCTGCCTGCCGCTCTCGGTCGGCAACCAGCGCTTCGGGTACGTGACGGTGATCACGGGCCTCGTCGGCACCGCGGTCGGCGGCGCGCTGCCGGACAGAATCGGCGGATCGGATCGGACGCGCGCCGCGCTCGCCGTGTGCGGCTGGTCGAGCTTCGTCGCGGCGCCGCTCGCGTTCGCCGTGCTCTTCATGCCGGACGCGACGTGGGCGTTCGCGGCGATGGGCGTGTGCGAGCTCGCCATCTTCGCGAGCGTCGCGCCGACGAACTCCGCGGTGCTCTCGTCCGTGCCGACCGCGCTCCGCGCGAACGCGATGGCAGCGTCGATCTTCGCCATCCACCTGCTCGGCGATCTGATCTCGTCGCCGATCATCGGCGGCGTGAGCGACGCGTACCACGACTCGAAGGACGCGTGCTCCGGCGGCGCGGGCCTCCGCGCGGGCATGATGCTCCTGCCCGTCGCGCTCGCGCTGTCGGCCGCGTTCTGGATCAAGGGCTCGCGCACGCCCGCGGCCGCTCAGTCGCCCAGGTAGAGGCGGAGCGCGCGCGCGGCGGCCTGTCGATCGAAGAGCACGCCGGCGAGCTCGTCGCGCTTCGAGATCTGATCGAACAGCTGCGTGAGGAACGTGTAGAACGCCTCGCACTCGGCGATCGCGCTCTCGAGGCGCTTCGGGTCGAGCAGATCGCTGTCGCCGAGGCCGCTCATCGCCGACATGAACGCGTCGACGCGCGGGTAATCGCCGACGCGCAGCAGCGGGTAGCCCATCGCGCGGAAGTACGCGAGGAACTCGCCGACGAACGCGAAGCTCGCGATGTGGCTCCAGCGATCCACCGTCGGGTCGGCGTGCCGCGCCTTCTGCGCGAACGCGCGGGCGATCTGCGCGAACATCCACACGTCGCGACGCAGGCGATCGCTCGTCGCGCGGCGCGCCGCCTGATCGTCGAAGACGCGGCCCTCCTCGAGCTTCACGCCGAGCGACTTGCCGAGGAACAAGATCGCGTTCTGGAGCGCGGGCCGCAGGTTCGACGTGACGTGCCGCACGCGCGCGCGGAGCTCGTGCTCGGGCGTGCCGGCGTCGGCGGGCGGCAGATCGTGCTCGAACGTGCGCCGCATCTCGAGCCGCAGGTTCGCGGCGAGCCCCGAGAGCGCCGCCTTCACCTCGACGAGGCGGTGGCCCTCTTGCGCGAGCTCCTCGTAGCGCGCGACGACGTCGCTCGCGGGCACGCGCAGGAGGTCGCGCTCGAAGCTCTCGGCGAGCAACGCGCCGGCGCGCTGACGCAGGTAGCTCGACAGCGCGCGCGCGTCGCTCCGCAGCACGGCCAGGACGAGGTACGCGCGGCCCGCGACCTTGCGCTCGGCGTGGTCGAGCGCGATCGCGTCGAGCAGGCGCAGGTAGCGCAGCATGCGGAAGAGCGACAGGAACGTGAGCGCGACGAGACGGTGCGCCTGCTCGCCCGGCACGCCCTGGATGAGCTCGAGCACCTGCGTCGAGGGGATGCGGTCGAACTCGGGCCGAAACTCCAGCGCCGACAGCGGGTTGAAGAACGCGCTCTGCGAGATCTCGCGCATCGCCATGCCGAGCAGCGCGTAGAACAGGCGAAAGTTCACGCGCGTGAGCCGCAGGAGGCCGTTCGCGACCTCGATGAGGTTCGTGACGCCGTGGCGCAGCACGAAGAGGCTCCCCTCGGGCGCCTCCTGCGCCATCTCCGCGTGGAAGAGCCGCGTGCGCGCCGTGTCCTCGGGCAAGACGGTCTCGAGGTAGCGCTGGAACACGAACGCGCGGTCTCGCTCGCCGAGCATGCCGCGCGCGAGCTGGACGATGCGCGCCATGCCGTCGCGCGCCTGCGCGAGGTGCTCGCGGAAGTCGTAGCTCACGATCGTCTGGCGCCGGCCCGCGCCCGGGTGGTTCCTCGGGTTCGCGAAGCACGCGAGGCCCTTGAGCAGGATCTCGAGCTCGAAGAGCGTCTCGTCTTTGCGCTCGGACGCGAGCCGCGCGAACCACGCCTCGCGCG
>DASYCF010001014.1:0-4943 GCA_036500365.1 Byssovorax sp. | reverse complement strand
CGCGCGTCGATCCGCTGTTCGAGGTCATCGCCGAGGACGAGGCCGAGCGCCTGTTCGACGTCGCGTTCGACCGCTGGTTCCAGGACGCGCTCGCCGCTCCGCTCGAGGGGACGCGCCGCATGCTGCGCAAGCGGCCGCGCGGGCGCGATCGCGTCGGCCCGCGCGACGTCCTGCGCGACGCCGCGTGGAAGCTCGTCGGCCACCGCGACTTCCCGACGCCGCTGCGCCGCGACGACTTCGATCGCGACCCCTTCATCGAGCGCGTGCTCGCGCGCCTCACCGAGGCAGCCAAGTTCGCCGATCGCGCCGACCGCGAGGACGACTGGCTCGCGAAGAACCTGCAGAAGCTCGCGCGCTTCCTCGACGAGCTCGCGCGGCGTGAGGCGGTGCGCGCGCGCGACTACGACGGCCTCGAGGCCGAGCTCGCCGAGATCGCGCGCTGGAAGGAGTGGAAATACACCGGCGGCCGCGGCCAGAGCTACGGCCGCGGCATCAAGCGCGCCGACGTGCGCGAGCTGCGCGACGCCGCGAAGGCCGAGCTCGACCTCTTCGTCGCGGCCGCGAACGCGGACCTCGCAGCGTGCCTCCAGGTCGAGCTCGCGCCGATCGCCGAGCGCTACGCCGCGAGCAAGCAGCGCGTCGGCCGCCTCGACTTCCTCGATCTCCTGCTGCGGTCGCGCGACCTCGTGCGCGGCGACGCGGCCGTCCGCGCCGAGCTCCAGCGCCGCACGAGCCACCTCTTCGTCGACGAGTTCCAGGACACCGATCCTCTCCAGGCCGAGATTCTGCTGCTGCTCGCCGCCGACGACCCCAAAGAGAACGTGTGGAGTCGCGCGCGGCCGATCCCAGGCAAGCTCTTCCTCGTCGGCGATCCGAAGCAGTCGATCTATCGATTCCGACGCGCCGACGTGGCGCTCTATCAAAGCGTCAAGGAGCGGCTCCTCGCGCACGGCGCGAAGCTCCTTCACCTCGTCACGAGCTTCCGCGGCGCGCCGTCGATTCAATCGGCGGTGAACGCGGCCTTCGCGCCGGTCATGAAGGCGACGGCCGACGGCAGCCAGGCCGAGTACGCCGCGCTCATGCCGTTTCGTGAGGACACGCCGGGTCAACCGTCGGTCGTCGCGCTGTCGATCCCGAGGCCGTACAGCCCCTGGGGCAAGGTCACGAGCTGGTCGATCGAGGAGTCCCTCCCCGACGCGGTGGGGGCGTTCGTCGACTGGCTCGTCCACCACAGCGGCTTTCGGGTCAGCGAGCGCGGCGGCGACGGCGCGCTCGTCCCGGTCGAGGCGCGCCACGTGTGCCTCCTCTTCAAGCGCCTCCAGAGCTTCGGGGAAGACGCGACCCGCCGGTACGTGCGCGCGCTCGAGGCGCGGCGCATCCCGCACGTGCTCGTCGGCGGCCGATCGTTCCACGAGCGCGAGGAGGTGCTCGCCGTCGAGAACGCGCTCGCAGCCATCGAGTGGCCCGACGACGATCTCGCCGTCTACGCGACGCTGCGCGGCCCGTTCTTCGCGCTCTCCGACGAGGCGCTGCTCGCGTACAAAGACGCGGCGCGCTCATTCTCGCCGCTGCATCCGATCCCTGGACGCATCGGGCGGAGCGAAGAGGTCGCCGAGCTCACCGAGCTCACGCGCGGCGTCGCCGTCGCGCTGGCGACGCTGCGCGGCCTGCACTTCGGGCGCAACCGGCGGCCGTTCGCCGACACCGTGGCGCGCCTCCTCGAGACGACGCGCGCGCACGCCGGTGTGGCCATCTGGCCGACCGGCGAGCAGTCGCTCGCCAACGTGCTCCGCGTCATGGACCTCGCGCGGCGCTTCGAGGCGGGCCGGCCGACGAGCTTCCGCGCCTTCGTCGAGCGCCTGCAGGCCGACGCCGAGAGCGGCCAGGCAGGCGAGGCGCCCGTCGTCGAGGAGGGCACCGAGGGCGTGCGCATCATGACCGCGCACAAGGCGAAGGGCCTCGAGTTCCCCGTCGTGATCCTCGCCGACCCGACGACTCCGACGTTGCAAGGAAACCCGCCGCAGCCGAGCCGCTTCGTCGACGGCGATCACGGCCTGTGGGCCGAGGCGATCGCCGGGCTCGTCCCCGCCGAGCTCGCCGAGCACGCGAAGGAGGTGCTGCGCCGCGACCGCGAGGAGGCCGCGCGCCTCACCTACGTCGCCGCGACGCGCGCGCGCGATCTGCTGGTCGTGCCCGCCTGCGGCGACGAGGAGATCGAGGGCTGGCTCGACGTCATGAACCCGGCGCTCTACCCCGCGCGCGAGGACTACCGCGCCGCCGAGGAGGCGCCCGGCTGCCCCCCGTTCGGCGAGGACTCGGTGCTGTCTCGACCCGACAAGGTCGAGCGCGGCGCGTGGAGCAGCGTGATGCCCGGCCAGCACGCGCCGCGCGTCGGCGATCACCGCGTCGTGTGGTGGGATCCCTCGGTGCTCGAGCTCGACAAGGAGCCCACGGGCGGCCTTCGCCAACAGCACATCTTGCAGGCCGACGACGCGAAGACGCGATCGACCGAGGGCCAGGTGATGCACGCGGCGTGGAGGGCGCGCGCCGACGAGACGCGCGCGCTCGGCGCGACGCCGACGCTGCCGACGACGACGGCGACGGCCTTCGCGGCGGACGCCGCGCTGCCGGTGATCGACGATCTCGCGGAGCTCGCGGCCAGCGTGCTCGTCGAACACACGGACACGCCGCGCGACGCGCGCCCGCACGGAAAGCGCTTCGGCACGCTCGTGCACGCCGTCCTCGCCGAGGTCGATCTCGCGGCCGACGCCGATCGCGTTCGCGTCGTCGCGATCGCGCAGGGCCGCCTCGCGAAGGCGACGCCCGCCGAGGTCGACGCCGCCGCCGAGGCCGCGATCGGCGCGCTCGCGCACCCGCTCATGCGGCGCGCGCGCGAGGCGGATCTGCGCGGCGCGTGCAGGCGCGAGGTGCCGGTGCTCTTGCCGCTCGAGGGCGGCGCGATCGTCGAGGGCGTCGTCGACCTGTGCTTCGAGGACGACGGCGCGTGGACGGTCGTCGACTTCAAGACCGACGTCGAGGTCGGCGAGCGCGGACCGATCTACGCGCGTCAGGTCGCGCTCTACGCCGTGGCCATCGCGCGCGCGACCGGTGAGCGCGCGTCGGGCGCCCTCCTTTCGGTGTGATGTCGGCGCGCTCGCGGCGCCTTGACTCGCACCGACAACGCTGTCAAAAGCCCGCCGCACTGCGTCGTAACGCAGCACGAACCAGGAGCTCTGAGCCGTGAAGATCCTCGTCGCCCTGAAGCGCGTCGCCGACCCGGACAACGCCAACAAGGTGAAGATCCCGCCCGCCGGCGACAAGATCGACACGACCGGCCTCGAGTGGAAGCCGAACCCGTTCGACGAGTACGCGCTCGAGGCGGCCCTTCGCCTGACCGAGAACGGGCAGACGCCGAAGGTCCGCGCGGGCGAGGTCGTCGTCGTCACGTTCGGCCCGAAGGAGACGGAGATCACGCTGCGCGCGTCGCTCGCCGCCGGCGCCGATCGCGCGATCCGCGTCGACGTGACCGACGACAAGCTCGACGGGGATCTCGTCGCGCGCGCGCTCAAGGCGATCGTCGAGAAGGAGCAGCCCGACGTCGTGCTCATGGGCAAGCAGGCGGTCGACGGCGATTCGAACCAGGCCGGCCAGATCCTCGCCGAGCTCCTCGACTGGCCGATGGCGACGTTCGCCGCGACCATCCAAGAGGAGGCGGGCGCGCTGCTCGTCGGACGCGAGGTCGACGGCGGCGTCGCCCACGTGCGCGTGAAGCTGCCGGCCGTCGTGACGGTCGACCTCCGCATCGTCGCGCCGACGAGCGTGTACTCGACCAAGACGGCGAAGACGTTCAAGTACAACGACGGCGTCCGCTTCGCCGCGCTGCCCGCGATCATGGCCGCGAAGAAGAAGCCGCTCGTCGAGCAGAAGCTCGCGGACCTCGCCGGCGACGTGTCGCTCAAGGTCCACTACACGAGGTTCGAGGCGCCCCCCGCGCGCAAGGCCGGCATCAAGGTGAAGGACGTGGCCGACCTCGTGAACCGCCTCAAGAACGAGGCGAAGGTCCTTTAACCCTCAGCGCACGCGAGAAGGAGAGACGAACATGGCAGATGTTCTCGTGGTCGCCGAGGCGGCCGAAGGCAAGCTGAAGAAGACGACGCACTCCGCGATCACGTTCGCGAAGGCGACCGCTGCGGCGCTCGGCGGCGTGTACGACGTGCTCGTGATCGGCGGCGCCGCCGACGTGAGCGGCGCGACGGCCGAGGCGGCGACGCTCGGCGCGCGCAAGGTGCTGACGGCGAGCGACGCGTCGCTCGAGAAGTACACGGCCGAGCGCTATGCGCCGACGGTCGCCACGGCCGGCAAGGCGTACGCGGTCGTCGTCGGCACGGCGAGCGCCTACGGCAAGGACCTCTTGCCTCGCGTCGCGGCGCGCCTCGGCGCGGGCTACGCAGGCGACATCACCGAGCTCGTGGCCGACGGCGGCAAGCTCGCGTACCGGCGCCCGATGTTCGCGGGCAACGCGTACGGCATCTGCTCGATCTCGACCCCGACGCAGGTCGTCAGCGTGCGCCAGAGCGCGTTCACCGCGGCCGAGGCGGGCGGCGCCGCGTCGCCGACCGAGGCGATCGCGGTCGCGGCGCCGGGCAAGGCGGCCGAGCGCGTCGAGTTCGTCTCGCTCGATCAGGCGAAGAGCGAGCGCCCCGAGCTCGGCGAGGCGAAGGTCGTCGTCTCCGGCGGTCGCGCGCTGAAGGAGCGCTTCAACGAGGTGCTCGACCCGCTCGCCGATCTCCTCGGCGCGGCGATGGGCGCGAGCCGCGCCGCGTGCGACGCCGGCTACGCGCCCAGCGACTGGCAGGTCGGACAGACGGGCAAGGTCGTCGCGCCCCCGCTCTACTTCGCCATCGGCATCTCGGGCGCGATCCAGCACCTCGCCGGCATGAAGG
>DASYCF010001013.1:0-3136 GCA_036500365.1 Byssovorax sp. | reverse complement strand
GCCGCCGCGCGCTTGGCCTGCGCACCTCGTCGAGCGCGCGCGCCGCTCGGAGACGCTCCGCCTCGGCGGCTGCCGCGTCGTGCGCCACCGCGGCGGACGCGTCGCCGGCGCCACGAGGGCCGAAGACGTGCGCGGCATCCTCGACGAGCTCGCGCGCGGCGCCGAGGTCGCGGTCGTCGTCCTGCACCACTGGATGTACTGGCACCTCGGCGTGCACCCCGCGATCGTCGCGCTGGCCTCCGAGCTCCGTCGTCGCGGCGGCGTCGTCGCGGCGCGCGCGCTGCCGTCGCTGCTCGGCGATCGCGCGCGGCCGACCGATCACGAGGCGAGCGCCGCGAGCGCGCCGCACCGCTGAGCGCCGCCGCGCACAGTCCCGTCGTGGAACGCGGCGCCCCGGATCGGAGCACGCGTCGTGTTCGAGCGTCGAGCGCAGGCCGATTTCGTCGCCGGCCCGCCGCTTGCTCAGCGTCTCCGGCGCGAGGGCGCGAGCCGCCGCACACGAAGGAGATCTCCTTGATCCGCTCTGCCAGCCTGCGCCGCGCCCTCGTCTACGCCACGTTCACCGCGTGCCTCGCGCCCGCCGTCGCCGACGCGACGACGCTCCACTTCGACGGCACCGCCGCGTCGTCGCCGATGACGCTGAACGGCGACGCGTACGCGACCTCGACGGGCTCGGTCCGCATCGTGTCGAACGTCAACAACCAGATCGGCAGCGCGTTCTTCGACGCGCCGGTCCGCGTCGCGGCGACGACCTCGTTCCATGCCTCGTTCTCGTTCCAGATCGGTCCGAACCCGGCGGGCGCGGACGGCATCGCGTTCGTCTTGCAGGCGAGCGCCGACGGCGCGAGCGCGATCGGTCAGGTCGGCGGCGCGCTCGGCTACACCGGCATCGCGCCGAGCGCGGCCATCGAGTTCGACACGTACTGGAACTCGTGGGACCCGAACTCGAACCACGTCGCGCTGCTCCTCGGCGGTGACCCGACGACGCACGTCAGGTACGCGACGCCTCCGTTCCCGATCGCGGGCGGCGCCACGCGCTGGGCGTGGGTCGACTACGACGGCGATACGAAGCGCGTCGACGTGTACCTGTCGCAGGCTTCGGCGAAGCCGGACGCCGCGACGCTGACCAGCGCGCTCGACCTCCCGGCCAACGTCGGTCCGGGCAGCGTGTTCATCGGCTTCACCTCGGCGACGGGGAACGCGCGCAACGATCACGACCTCCTCACGTTCGATCTCACGATCGACGACGTGGGCTGCGCGAGCGACGCGGACTGCGGCGGGGCGACGCCCGTGTGCCTCGCGAGCGGCGCGTGCGGCTGCTCCGGCAACGCGAGCTGCGGCGCGGGCGACATCTGCGACGGCGCCGCGAGCGAGGGCGGCGCGTGCGTCCCCGGCTGCCAGGTGCTGAGCGGCGTCGACTCGTGCGCGAGCGGCGGAGGCGCGTGCAGCGCGACCGACGGCTCGGTCGGAACGTGCCTGTGGCCGTCCAGCGCCTCCTCGGGTGGATCGGTGTCCTCGAGCGCGACGTCCGGCTCGGGCGCGTCGGTCGGCGCGGGAGGCTCCGGCGGAGCGGGGGGCGCCGACGTCGAGGGCGCCGGCGGCTCCGCGGCGTCCGGCGCGGCTGGGGCGGGCGGCGGCGCCGAAGCAGGCGCTGGCGGGTCGGGCGGCGGCGACGCGGAGGCGTTCGACGAGGGCGCGTACTCGGACCCCGATCAGTCGGGCGCCTGCGCCTGTCGTGAGGCTCCTGGGATCGTCTCGAGCCCTCCAGGGATGCTGGCCCTCGCCGCGTGTCTGGCGCTCGCCTTCGCGCGCCGCAAGGCGTCGACCGACCGCAACACGTGATCGGCCGCCGCGGCTCGATCGGCGTCACGCGGCGTCGAAAACCGTAACAGCGTTACGCTTCGCCCAAGAAAACAACAATGATTTCGCTGAACAAGGAGATGGCACGATGACTGCTTGACCTCGTCTCAACCAAGGCGGCGCACGGCGCGCTGCCCACGGAGCACGAGGACTACGACGATGAACATCAAGGCGATGCTGGTTTCGATGGCGATGGTCGTTACGGCGGCGGCCGCGACGGGCTGCAGCTCGCCGGATCTCGGCACCACCGGTTCTTCGAGCGCGGCGGCGAGCACCGAGGAGTCGATGGCGCAGTCGGCGACGGACTGGTTCGCGTTCCGCCTCGGCTTCGCGCCCCGCGTCGTGGCGCGTCCGGCGGTCGTCGTTCGCCGCAACGTGTGGGTCCCCGGCGCATACCGCGTCGTCAGCGGCCGCTCGGTGTGGTTCCCCGGCCGCTACGTCATTCGCTGAAACAACCTGATTCGTCGAGAGCGCCGATCGCGGAACCCGCGACCGGCGCTTCGCGTTTCGAATGCCGCCAGCGGCGAGCTCCCATCATCGGCTCACGGACCCCATGTCGGACGAGTCGACGCGAGGCGGCTGCGGCGTCCGCGAAGACGGAGCTTCAGGGGGCTCGACGGTGACCTCGACGGCGTGGTCGCGGCCGTCGTCCACGAGCGGCACGATCGCAGACGGGAGCAGCGCGCCGTCGAGCGAGACGCGCTTCACGACGCCGGGCGCGCTCGACGCATTGCGCACCACGACGTGATACGCGGAGCCGCCGTGGCGATACGTGATCTCGAACTGGCTCCATCCGCTCGGGGCTGCCGGCGCCACGTGGAGCCCGCCCGCGACGCGGCGGACGCCGAGGATATACTCGAGCGCGATGCGGTACATCCACGCGGCGGAGCCGGTGTACCAGGTCCAGCCGCCGGCGCCCTCGTGGCCTCGCGCCGCGTACACGTCGGCGGCGACGACATACGGCTCGACCCGGTAACGCGCGACGTCGGCGGGGGTCTCGGTGTGGTGAACGGGCGAGAGCATCTGCCAGAGCTCCTTCGCGCGATCGCCCTCTCCGAGGATCGCGTGGGCGAGCACGGTCCAGAGCACGCCGTGCGTGTATTGCCCGCCGTTCTCGCGAAGGCCTGCTGGGTAGGCGTTGATGTACCCCGGGTCGTTCGGCGGATCGACGAACGGAGGGGTGAAGAGTAGCATCATTCGCTCCTTCGCACGAACGAGCTGCTCTTCCGAAGATGCGATGGCGCGGCGCGCCCGCGCTGGGTCGCCGAGGTCGGAG
>DASYCF010001012.1:0-1686 GCA_036500365.1 Byssovorax sp. | reverse complement strand
GCTGTGGTAGCCGCGCTGCGTCCACGCGCGCGCCGCGTCGAGCGCCGCCGCGCGCGCGCCTTGAGCATCGCCGCGTGCGAGCCACACGAGGCCGAAGAGCCCGGTGCGGAGCGTCGTCGTCGAGTAGATGTCGCCGCGGTGCTCGGCCTCGTGGATGCCGCGCTCGACTCGCTTCGAGAGCTCGACGACGTCCCCCATCCACGCGAGCGCCCACGCGCCCCCCGTGAACGCCATGCGCCGCTCCCAAAACGAGCCCGGCGAGCCCACGCGCAAGATCTCGCCGCCTTGATCGCAGCGCGAGAGCGACTCGCGAAAACGCCCCTGAAGAAAATACGCGTAGCCCGCGGCGATCGACGCGACGCCGGTGGCCTTCGGGTCGAGCGTGCGCTGCGCGATGGCGGCCGAGTCCGCGACGAGGCGCATCGCGCGGGTGGCTCTTCGCGGGCCCGACGCCGCGACCGCGACCGCCTCGAACGCGAGCGCGCTCGCGAGGCGCGTCGCTTCCCCGAGCTCCAACGCGAAGAGCATGACGCGCGTCTGGAAGTACGCGCCGCGGATCGTGTCGACCGCGGACAGCGCGCGCGCGACGCTCGAGCACGCGTCGTGACGACGAACGACCCGCGCGGGAAGCTGGTGCTCGGCGCGCTCGACGTAGCCGTCGCCACGAATCCACAACACGAGCCGATAGAAGAGGAGCGAGAGGAGCGCTCCGATCGACGTCGTCGGCATGCCGATCGCCACCGCGCGGAGCACCGCGCGCAGCATGTCGCTTCCCTCGTCGAGCAGGCCCGCGGTGAGGAGCTCCTCCGCCGCGCGACGACGGAGCTCGAGGGCTTGGTCCGGCGTGGTCTCGCGCTCCGACGCTTCGCCGAACGCGCGCGCCGCCTCCGCGCCGTGACCCGAGTTCGCGAGCGACTCGCCCAAGCGTACGCGAAGCGCCTGGCGGCCGGCCTCGTCGCTCGTGCCGAGGGCGAGCGCGCGCGCGTAGAGCGCCGCCGCGCGATCGAACGCGAGGGCCGCGAACGCTTGATCCGCGGCTTTTCGCGCGTATTCGGCGGCCTTCGAGGCGTCGCCGGCGCCGAGCCAATGCGCCGACAGCGCGTCCGCGTCGAGCACGCCGCGCGACTCGAGCGCGCGCGCGATCGCCTCGTGGAGATCGCGCCGCACCTTCGGATCGAGCCGCGCGACGACCGCCTCGCGCACGCGATCGTGGTACGGCTCGATCGTCTCGAGCCCGCGCGAGCCCGCGGTTCGCGCGAGGTGCGCGGTGCGGAGCGTCTGCGCGACCGGCGCCGCCTCCACCGTCGAGATCCCCGCCGCGCGCACCGCCACGTCGTGCGCGAGCGCCACGCCCGCGACGGCCACGACGTCGAGGAGCTTCCGCGCCGGCGCGTCGAGCCGCGAGACACGTGAGAACAGCGCGTCGTCGAGGCGCACGCCCGCCGGCGCGACGCCGCCCAAGAACTGCGCGTGCCGCACGAGCTCGTCGACGAACAGCGGATGGCCCGCGGCTTCGTCCGCGATCGCACGCGCGACGTCGCGATCGTCGATGTCCGTCCCCGGCCCGAGCAGCGTCCGCGCGAGCTCGAGCCCTTCGTCCGCCGAGAGGCGATCGAGCGCCAATCGGCGCGCGCCCGGAAGGCCGAACGGCACCTCCGCCTCCGGCTCGTCGTCCGCGATGCGCGC
>DASYCF010001011.1:0-1575 GCA_036500365.1 Byssovorax sp. | reverse complement strand
CCAAGGTCCTCGCGCCCTACGAGGCGACGTTTCCCGCGGGCTCGCGGGCGGCGCCTCGCTACTTGAGCGGCTCGATCTTCGGCGACGCGGAGGCCGCGATGGTCGGGAAGAACGCCGCGCTCCGACATCGCTTCTACGGCGTCACCTTGCCCGCGACGACGCCGGTGAACGCGCGCTTCACGATGCACTACAACGAGGTCTACGGGACGAGCCTCTCGCGCGCCGACGCGCCGAGCACGGACTACGACGCGTTTTATCTCCTCGCGTACGCGTCGTTCGCCGCGCCGGACGGCCCGCTCACCGGCGCCGCGCTCGCGAAGGTCTTCCCGCGCCTCGCCGGGACCGGGCCCAAGATCGACGTCGGCCCGAGCGGCATCTTCCAATCGTTCGCGGCGCTGAGCTCGGGCGGCGCGATCGATCTCAACGGCGCCGCGACGAGCCTCGATTTCGATCCCGCGACCGGCGAAGAGAACGCCGACCTCGCGGTCCTCTGCTTCGACGTCGGCAAGGACGGCGCGACGAGCGGCAGCGTCGAGTCGGGGGTCGTCTACGACGCGCGCGCGGACAAGCTCGTCGGCCGCGCGAAGTGCCCGTAGCCGCCGAGTCAGCGCGCCGCGCGCTTCGCCATGAGCGCGAGCCCGCGGCGCGTCGGGTCGCCGCCCTCGGGCTTCGTCACCGGGTCCGCGCTGCCGACGACGAGGGCGAGCGCCTTCACCATCGTGGTCGCCTCGCGCGTCAGGCCTTCGTCGCGCTTGTCGAGCGCGCCCGCGCGAATCCGTCGCCACGCGGCGAGCTGCGCCGGCACGAAGCCGTCCTCGCCGTACCACGTCGCCAAACGGCGAAGCGCTTGGAGGTCCGTCTCCTTCGCGCGGAGGTACGACTCGAGATCCGCGTCCGCCGTCGCGCGCTGGCCCTGCGCGCGCCTCGCCTCGGCGCGCCCCGCGAACGCCTCCGTGAGCGACGGCACGTGCGCGAGCGCGACCGAGTACACCCGCTCCGCCTCGCGCGGGTCGCCGAGCTTCAAGCGGAGCGCGGCCATCCCGAGGTACGCGTCGCCGAGCGTCGGATCGAGGGCCAGCGCGTCCGCGTAGCGCCGAAGCGCCACCTGTTCGTCGTGCGCGGCCTCGTGCTCGTGGGCCTCCCGCACGAGCTCGGCGGCCGAGGCGCCGGCAGTTGCATTCTGCACATAACTCGAAGACACGAGGACGGCCGCGAGCCCGCAGGCGATGGGAGTCAACCTCACGTCGCCATGATAGCCCGACATCGCGGTAAGCTCGCATTCGCGTGGAACCTGCCTGGACGAGCCTCAAGGACGAGGACCTTCTTCGTCAGCGCATCTGTGATCTCGGTCTGACGATCGAAGGATCCGAGGTCGCGCCGCGCGTGACGGACCTGTACGCGGAGCTCGAGGCTCGGGGCCTTCCGCTGAAGCCCGCGTGTTACTTGGGCGACGAGTGGTTCTCGCCGGTGCCGACGCCGGCGATCGCGATCCCCTTCTATCTGGCGCATCCGCGGCTGAAGCAGCTCGAGATGAAAGAGATGATGGAGGTCGAAGGCGGCACGCCCGAGTGGTGC
>DASYCF010001010.1:0-2949 GCA_036500365.1 Byssovorax sp. | reverse complement strand
CACCGATTTGCGCAGATCGCGCCGCGCCGCCCGTGGCGAGCCGCGCCGCGCCGGTGGCGGCGCCAGGGTGCTAGGATGCGCCGGCCATGACCTCCCCCGACCATTTCGGCGCGACGCGCGACAGCGGGCTGGCCGTCGTCGGGCGGCGCGCGTTCCTCGGCGCCGTCGCGGCGGGCGCGGCGATGTTCGCGGGCATCGGCGAGGCGGCGGCGCAGTCGAGCCTGGTCGCCCGGCCGCCGTCGGGCTTCGTGCCGCTGTCGATCCCGGGCAAGATCGTGAAGGTCACGCGCGCCAACACCCTCCAGGCGAACGGCCTCTGGCCGACGGACGAGGCGGCGCGGCTCATGCTCCAGCGCGCGATGGAGGGCCTCACCGGCAAGGCCGACCTCGGCGCCGCGTTCGCGAAGTTCGTGCACAAAGACGACAAAGTCGCCATCAAGCCGAACGGCATCGCCGGCAAGCAGGGCGCCACCATGGCGTCGAACAAAGAGCTCGTCCTCGAGGTCGTCCGCGGCGTCATCGGCGCGGGCGTACCTGCGTCGAACATCGTCATCTACGAGCAGTATCCGAGCTTCATGGCCGGCACGCGCGTCGCCACGAAGAAGCTCGTGATCGACCCCGCGTTCCCCGCCGGCATCACCGTGTGCGTACACGAGAACAAAGACGCGACCATGCCCGAGATCACCGTCGGCGGCGTGGCGACGCGCTTCGTGCGCCCGTTCACCGAGGCGACCGCGGTCATCAACGTGGGCCTCATCAAGGACCACGGGATCTGCGGCTACACGGGCTGCCTCAAGAACATCACCCACGGCTCGACCGTGAACCCGCAGCAGTTCCACGATCACCACGCGAGCCCGCAGATCGCGAGCCTCTACGCGCAGGACATCGTGCGGAGCCGCGTGCGCCTCCACATCATCGACGGCTACAAGCTCATCTACGACGAGGGCCCCCTCGACACGAACAAGAAGCGGCGCGTCCCGCACGAGGCCGTGTACGCGACCACCGACCCCGTCGCGATGGACGTCATCGGCTGGGGCGTCGTCGAGCAGCTCCGCAAGGAGAACGGCCTGCCGACGTTGAAGGAGGCCGACCGCGAGCCCATCTACATCCGCTCGGCGGGCGACCTCGGCCTCGGCGTGTTCGACAAGAACTTGATCTCGATGCGCGAGATTCGGCTCTAGGCGCGTCAGCGCTTCTGCGCGTCGGCGAGGCGGCCGCAGCTCTCGGCGTCGCCAGCGGCGCAGCCGAGGTGGAGCAGCTCGTCGACGGAGACGCCGGCCACCGCGCCGTGGCGCACGTGGCGCACGACCGCGTAGCAGCTCGTGCCGACGCCGCCCTGGCACGTGCGCACCAGCGCGAGCACGGCCTCCGCAGAGACGTGCGCGCCGGCGTCGTCCACGGCGCCGACGTACGCGCTGAGCTCGCGGCAGCTCGCCGTCGAGTAGGTCATGCAGGCCTCGCCGAGGAGGTGCTGCACGTGCTCGGCGCTCGCCCCGTCGACGGCGGCGGAGCGCGCCGCGGGGAGGCACCACTCGGTGTGACGCGCGCACATCGTGATCGTCACCGCGCGGACGCCGAGCTCGCTCATCGCGACGGCGTGGAGGCCGACGACGGCGCCCGCGACCGCGACGCCGAGCCCCGCCTGGACGACCGCGCGCCGGAGGGCCGCGCGCGCCTCGGCCACGCTGCCGACGACGAGCCGCCGCTCTTTGTCGAGCGCGCGGTACGCGTTCGCGCCGGGGACGACCTCGGCCTGCACTGCGTCGCCGAGGCCCAGATCGACGCGCGGCGCAGCGGTCGACGGCGGCGTCTCGATCGCGCGGAGGCGTGGATCCGCCGAGATCACCGCGACGCGACGGAGCGCGAGGAGATCCCGCGCGAGGGCGAGCGCCGCGACGACGACGCACAGGGCCGCGATGGCGACGCCGAGGACCGGCCGCGAGCCCTGGCCGACGGCGAGCGCCGGCCAGTCGACGACGGTCACCGCCGACGCGAGCGCGGCTGCCGCGGCGCACATGACCCACACCGCGCGGCGATCGGCCGCGGCGACGAGCGACCCGTGGCGCGCACGGCGCGCGCGCATGCCCGCGGCGAGGACCGCCGCCGCGAGCGGCAGCGCGACCAGCGCGACGAAGACGCCGCACACGGCGCCGGACTCGAGCCCGGACCGGTGCCCGGACGCGACGCCGACGGCGGCCCCCGCGGCGGTCCCGCCGGCCAGCATGGTCACGACGAGCATCGGCTTCGGCGACGACGGGCGGATCCACATGTCGTCGCGCGCGGCCTGGCGACGCCCCCACGCCGTCAAGAACGCGCCGATCGCGCACGCGATCAGGCCGCCGATCGTCGCGGCGAGCTCGGGGCTCGCGTTCGCGGACACGTCGACGATCGGGTTCTCGAGCAGGCGCACCGCGGACCAGCCGACGGTCGCCCCGAGCGCCGTGAAGGGGAGCGCGAGCGAAGGAAAGCGAGGGGTCTCGTCGAGGTCCATGATTCGACGTTCGACGCGCGGGCGGTCTCGATTGTTCAAAGGTGCCTGCATCCTGAGGTGTGCCACAAATTCGGCCATCGGATCGGCGTGTGCTACCCGCTTCGACGATGCCGCCTGGATCGCGAGCCCAAAATCGTCGGTCGGAGCCCGTGGACCCCGCGCTCGAGGGCGCCGAGCCCGGCCGAGCGCCGCAACAGGAGCGGCTCGGTGGAGCGCGCGCCGACTTCGTCGCGACGCTCGGTCGACGCGTCGCCGAGCTCCAGGCGGCGCTGCTCCAGCTGTCGCAAGAGCCGCGCTCGGCGCGGGCGCAGGGGGATCTGCTGCGCCGGGTGCACGCGCTCGCGGCGTCGGCGAAGCTCCTCCGCTTCACGAAGCTCGCCGACGCGCTCACCGGCCGCGAGAGCGAGCTCGAGGCCGCCGCGAGCCTCGATCAAGTCGACGACGACGTGCTCCGCGTG
>DASYCF010001009.1:0-2781 GCA_036500365.1 Byssovorax sp. | reverse complement strand
CCGCCCGAGGTCCCGAACCCGGGCGACGCGGATCCTTGCGCGGCAGGCGCGTGCGCCGGCCTCGGCGTCGTCGCCGCCATCGGCCCGGGCGGCTTCGTCAACGCGTGGGCGTCGCGCCCGCACGTGCCGCTGCGCAAGATCGAGGCGCTCGAGGCCGTGGTCGCGAGCGGCGCCGCGCCCGATCTCGGCGCGCTCGGGGTGACGGCGACGGCCGCGTGCGCGCCGAGCGGCCTCGTCCCCGTCGCGCGCCGCGGGTCCGACGCCGGCACCACGCTCGCCGTGTTCTCGGGCACGATCGTCGTCGGCCGCGCGACGTCGATCGAGCTCGGCCTCGGCGCGCAGGGCAACGTGCGCGTGTGGGTCGGCAAGGCCAAGGTGCTCGACGTCGCGCGCGACGCCGCGACGTCGCCGTTCGTCGACGAAGACGTGGTGAAGCTCGCGCTCGCGGCGGGTCCGACGCCGGTCGTGGTCGTCGCCGAGGAGCTCGGCGGGCCGACGAGCTTCGAGCTCCGCGCGCGGGTCGCAGGCGGGAGCTCGCGCGTCCTCGCGTTCGCGCCGAGCGCCGTCGAGGGCGCCGCGTGCGCGCCAGCCGACCTCGTCGACGTCTCGCTCACGCCGCACGTCGTCCCGGGGGGATTTCGCGTGTCGGTCGACGCAACGCCGCGCGGCCTCGTGCCGCTGCGCGGCGTCGGGTCGAAGCTCGCGCTCGATCTGCTCGGCGTGAAGCGCGGCGGCGGCCGCGAGGCGACGCTCGTCGCGAGCCTCGATGTCCCCGACGCGGGTGTCGCGCGCGAGGAGACCATCCCGCTGCGGCGCGAGGTGTCATGGCTCCGCGTCGGACCGCCCGGCGCGCCGCCGACCACGATGCCGCCCACGACGCCGGAGGCCGGAGAGGTGCCGCTCCTCTATCGGCGCGAGGTCCACGAGGGCGTCGCGCGGCTCGTGTCACGGCTCGGCGACGTCGAGCGATCGCGCGCGCCCGCCGGCACCCGCGCGACCGCCGCGTGGCTCGTGACGTCGGTCGCCGACGCCCTCGCGCGCGGCGACGGCGACGTGTCGTGGACCGAGCGCCGCGCCGCCCGCGCCGAGCGGCTCGTCGACGGCGTGCTCGCGGGCGCCGATCCGCTCGCCGAGGAGACCGGCGTCGTCGAGCGCGCGTATCGCTCCCGCCTCGACGACAGCCTGCAGCCCTACCTCGTCGCCGTGCCCGCGGGACACGCGCGCGGCAACAAGCGCTATCCGATGATCGTCGCGCTGCACGGGATGGGCGGCGAGCCGGGCCAGGCGCTCCGCACCGTGGTCGGCGACGCGCCCGAGCGCGACAAGATGAACGTGCCCTACGAGGCGCGGCACCTCCCGGCGATCCCCACGTACGACGCGCTCCTCGTCGCGCCGACCGGATACGTGAACTCCGGCCAGCGGCTGCCGGGCGAGGACGACGTGCTGCGCGTCGTCGAGGACGTCGAGGAGGCCTATCGGGTCGACGCGTCGCGCGTGTCGATCACGGGTTATTCGCTCGGAGGCACGACGTCGTTCGTCGTCCCCTTGCACTATCCGGACGTGTTCTCGTCGGCGGCGCCGCTCTGCGGATATCCGAACTTCTCCGACTGGCAGGGTGTGCGCGGGACGCCGAAGACGCCCTGGGAGGAGGTGCTCGTCGCGCGCAAATCGATCGTGAACTACGCCGAGAACGGCGAATACCTCCCGCTCCACATCGTCCACGGAGGCCAGGACGGCCCGCACCGCTCGCAGGTCATGGCGGATCGGTATCATGAGCTCCACTATCGACGCGTGTTCGACGTGCAGGACGACCTCGATCACGACGTGTGGGAGTACGCCTACGACAAGGGCCGCATGATCGGGTGGCTCCGCTGGCAGCGCCGACCCGCGGCGCCCAAGCACGTGCGCTTCGTCACCGGCGAGCCGCGCTACGACCGCTCGTACTGGGTGCGCGTGCTCGGCATGACCGACGAGGCGCGCTTCGCCTCGGTCGACGCGACGGTCGACGAGGGCAGGGTGGTGGTCGACGCGAAGAACGTCGCCGCGCTCGCGCTGGACCTCGACGCGGCGCACGCGCCCGCGCGCGGACGGCTCGTGGTCGCCGGCGAGGATCTGGGCGAGATCGGCGCGGGCACGGCGTGGATCACGTTCGACGGCGGCCGCCCGGCGCGCGCCGACGAGGAGCCCAAGCGCGCGGGGATGAAGCGGCGCGGCGTCTCGGGCCCGCTCGACGACGTCCAAGCGCACGCCGCGATCGTCGTCTACGGCACGCAGATCGCGGCCGAGACCGAGTCGAACCGGCTCGCCGCGGAGGTCGCCGCCGGCGCGCGCTCGGCGTCGCTCCGCTTCCCGATCCGCGCCGACGTCGACGTGACCGACGCCGACCTCGCGTCCAAGAGCCTGATCCTGGTCGGGCGCCCCGCGACGAACCGCGTGACGGCATCGCTCATCGCGTCGCTGCCCGTGCGCTTCGAGCCGAACGCCGTCACCGTGCGCGGCGTGCGCTACGAGGGCGCCGACGTCGGCGTGTCGCTCATCTACCCGAACCCGCGCGACACCGACGAGTACGTCGTCTTGCACGCGGGCGTGACCGCGGCGGGCACCCGGGCGAGCCGGCACCTGCCCGCGCTCGTCCCCGACTACATCGTCTACGACCACCGCCTCACCGCGCTCCGCGGCGCCCTCTTGCTCGGCGCCACCCCGGTCCTCGCAGGCGGCTTCTTCGACGCCCACTGGAACTAGTTGGACCAGGCTCCGCTCGCGCAGCCCTCAAGCCCGAGC
>DASYCF010001008.1:0-2987 GCA_036500365.1 Byssovorax sp. | reverse complement strand
ATCACGAACAGCACCTGACCAAGCGTGCGACCTGCGCGCCGCATCGCGCCGTCGCCGTCCGCGCCGGGCGCGTCGTCGTCGGGCGGCGACGTCGCGCCGCCGAGGTTCACGCCGAACGCGCCCTCGAGCTCGCTCGCGGGCAGGCGCTCGCACATCGACAGGTTGATCTCGGTGTCGGCCTCCTCGACGCTCAGGATGCCGTCGCGACCCGAATACTCCGTCGCCTGCACGGCCTCGCCCGCCTCGACGCGCCAGTAGAACTCGCCGACGACGTACTCGACGACGGCGCGCACCGACTGCTTCCAGCGGTACGTGTCGCCGAGCAGCGTCGCCGAGCTGCCCGAGATCGACGCGGTGCCAGGGGGGAGCGGGCGCACGAAGGACCAGTTGCCGTCCTCCTCCATGAGCCACAGGTAGCCGGTCGACGGGCCTGCATAGAGGAGGTACTCGCGCCAGGGATAGTGCCCGCCGTCGACGGTGCACGCGCGGCCCATGAAGCCGATGCACGTGACGTCGCTCCCGCGGAGCTTACCGGTCGCGCCGAGCGGGATCTCGGGCAGGCGCGGCGGCTTCGGCTCTTGCTTCAGCGCGACGAGCGCGCCCTTCGTGAAGTCGCTCGACGTGCCGCAGTACCGACAGACGACGCGCTCGGTCGTGCCCGGCGTGACGAGCGGGAGGTTCCCGCCGCAGCTCGGGCACGCGAGCGCCGCGACCTTCGCCTCGGGCAGCTCGACCGGCGCGCCCGAGTCGAGCTTGAGCTCGGCGGGGTCGAACTGCTTGCCGAGGAACAGCGCGGCCGGGACCTTCTCGTCGTCGCCGTAATCGATGGTGCCGAAGCCGCCGTTCGCGCCGCCGACGTCGACGAAGCGCGTGATCTGCCCGGGCGCGGCGACGTGCGGCATCGCCCCCTCGGCCGAGACGACCCGCCGCTGACCGACCTCGGCGACGGTGAACGCCCCGAAGGAGCCGATGGTGATCTCCCGGCCGGGCCGCAGCGAGCGCCAGTGCGGGACGCCGCCCGGCGGGAGGTCGACCTGCGACGTGACGTACCAGCGGCCCTGCGCCGCGGCGACCCACACCCAGCGGCCGCTCGCGGGGAACGAGATGAGGTGCTCTTGCCACGGCGCGCCCGGCGCTCCGGCGCGATCGAACTGCACGCGGCCCTCGACCGCGAACGCCTCGTCGTGCCAGCGGCCGGTCGCCCCGACCACGAGCGGCGACGCGATCTCGACGAGCTCCGCGACCTGCCCGACGACCGACAGACCGTCGCCCGTGCGCGCGACGACGAAGCGGCAGTGCTCGCACACCTGCGCCTTCGCCCCGGCGAAGCGGAACGTCAGCGGTGCGCCGCAGTTCGGACACGTGGCCTGTTTGTCGAGGGGCGACGCCACGCGCGTACGATAGCCAATCGCCCCGCGCGTGGCCGCGATTCGTGCGCCGCGCGGGCGCTCGCGGGGCCGTGGTACGACGCGCCGATGACCGCCAGTCACGACGGCTCCGCTGACGCGGGCCGCGACGCGGCGACCGTCGATCCGATGACGCGCGCGCGCGCCCGGGCCGGGTTGCTGGTCAGCGTGTTCGTCGTCGCCGCCTCGGGCCTCGTCTACGAGCTCGTGACCGGCACGCTCGCGAGCTACGTGCTCGGCGACAGCGTGACGCAGTTCAGCCTCGTCATCGGCCTCTACCTGTCGGCGATGGGCCTCGGCTCGTACCTGTCTTCGTTCATCGAGCGGCGCCTCCTCGAGCGGTTCGTCGACGTCGAGCTCGGCGTCGCGATCGCGGGCGGGCTCGCCGGGCCGATCCTCTTCCGCGTGTACACGGCGCAGGGCGCGTTCCGCGGCGCCCTCTACGCGCTGGTGGTCTTGATCGGCACGCTCGTCGGCCTCGAGATCCCGCTGATCATCAGGCTCCTCAAGTACTCGCTCGACCTCAAGGATCTCGTCGCGCGCGTGCTCACGCTCGATTACGTGGGCGCGCTCGTCGCGAGCGTGCTCTTCCCCGCCGTGCTCTTGCCGCACCTCGGGATGCACCAGACGAGCGTGTTCTTCGGGCTGCTGAACGCGCTCG
This sequence comes from Byssovorax sp., assembly GCA_036500365.1. Taxonomy (GTDB): domain Bacteria; phylum Myxococcota_A; class Polyangia; order Polyangiales; family Polyangiaceae; genus DASYCF01. The sequence continues at coordinate 920 of DASYCF010001008.1, read as the reverse complement.
TCGCGCTCTTCGGCACGTTCCTGTTCCCGCTCGACGCGCGCACCGCCTTCCGCCTGCGCCTCCGCGCCGTCGTCGTGATCGCCGCGCTCGGGCTCACGTTCGCGTGGGTCACGCGCGCCGTCGAGCGGGACGAGGCGACGTACTTCGGCGCGCCCATCGTGTACGCGCGGCAGTCGCCGTATCAGCGCGTCGTCATCACGGAGACGCCGCGCACGACGCGCCTCTTCTTGAACGGGAACCTCCAGTTCTCGAGCGACGACGAGCACCGCTACCACGAGGCGCTCGTGCACCCGGCGGTCGCCGCGCTCGGGCGCGATCCACGGCGCGTGCTCGTCCTCGGCGGCGGCGACGGGCTCGCCGCGCGCGAGCTCCTCCGCTACGCGAGCGTCGAGTCGATCACGCTCGTCGACCTCGACGCGTCCGTCACCGACGCGTTCGAGACCCTGCCGATCGCGCTCCGCTTGAACGACCGATCGCTGCTCGATCCGCGCGTGCACGTCCGCAACGAGGATGCCTATCGGTTCCTCGAAGAGTCCACGGAATCGTTCGACCTCGCGATCGTCGACTTCCCCGATCCGTCGAACTACGCGGTGGGCAAGCTCTACACGGACGCGTTCTATCGACTGCTCCGCCAGCGCGTCGGCGTGCGCGGGCTCGCCGTCATCCAGGCCACGTCGCCGCAGTACGCGCGCGAGTCGTTCTGGAGCGTCTTCGCGACGGTGGAGGCGGCGGACTTCCGCGCGATCGCCTATCACGTGTACGTCCCGAGCTTCGGCGAGTGGGGCTTCATCCTCGCAGGGGGCGAGGGCCTCACCGCGCCCACGTCGCTCCGCGTCGACGCGTCTCGCCTCAAGTACCTCGAGCCGGCCGCGCTCGCCGAGCTGTTCCGCTTCCCGAAGGACCTCGCGCCGCTCGAGGGG
>DASYCF010001007.1:0-5245 GCA_036500365.1 Byssovorax sp. | reverse complement strand
CGCCGAGCTCGCGCCCCTCGTCGCCCGCCTCGAGGCGGCGCACGTCGCGGCCTGTAGCCGCGCTCGCGGACGCCTCGCGTCGCTCGCCGCGTCGCTCGACGCGATGTCGCCGCTCTCCGTGCTCGCGCGCGGCTACGCCATCGTGACCGACGCGCGCGGCCGCGCCGTGCGCGACGCGGCCGAGGTGACCGTGGGCGCCGAGATCGAGGCGCGGCTCTCGCGCGGCCGCCTCGTCGCGCGCGTCGAGCGCGTCGTCGATGCGTTAGGCTCATCGTCGCATCGAGAGGACGAAGCATGATCAAGCGTCAGCGGTTCGCGCTCCTCGGCCACCCCGTCCGCCACTCGGTGTCGCCCGCGATCCACGGGGCCGCGCACTTCGCCCTCCGCCTGCCGCACGTGTACACGGCCATCGACGTGCCGAACGAGGCCGCGCTCGTGCGCGTCGTGCAAGACCTGCGCAACGGCGCGCTCGGCGGCGCGAACGTGACCGTGCCCTACAAGCGCAAGGCGATCGAGCTCGCCGACGTCGTCGGCCCGAGCGCCGAGGAGGTCGGCGCGGCGAACGTGCTCTGCCGCGACACGCACGGCCGCGTCGTCGCCCACAACACCGACGTCGACGCGCTCGTCGCCGAGCTCGAGCAGGCGCTGGCGGGCAGGCCGAAGCGCCGCGCGATCGTCATCGGCAGCGGCGGCGCGGGCCTCGCGGCGATGATCGCGCTGAAGCGGCTCGATTTTCCCGTCATCGGCGCGACGAGCCGCTCGTGGTCCACGTCCGAGATCATGTTCGAGGCCGAGTCGGCGCAGCGCGCGCGCGACCTCGGCGTCTTGACGACGCTGTGGCCGGCGGACCGCCCGGAGGGCGGCGGCGCGAAGAGCTCGCAGGTGCTCCGCATGCAGTGGCGCGAGATCGCCCTCCACGCCGACTGCGTCGTGCAAGCGACGAGCGCGGGCATGCTCGGCGCCGACCCGGGTGAAGACGTCGTCGGCGTGGTGCCGTGGGCGAACCTCCCGCCTCAGGCCGTCGCGATGGACGTCGTGTACAACCCGCGCGCCACGCCGTTCCTGCGCGCCGCGCGCGACCACAAGCTCAAGGCGGTCGACGGCGTCGGCATGCTCGTGCGGCAGGCGGCCCTCTCGTTCGCGCTCTGGACCGGCCGCGAGGCGCCGCTCGACGTCATGCGCGCCGCCGCCGACGACGCGCTCAACCCGGGCTGAGCTCCCCTCGGATTTGACGCAGGGCGGGGCTTCGCGCACATGGCGGCGCATGGCCCAAGTCCCCGTGGACGCGGCGGTCGTCGCCGAGTGTCGCGCGTTCGCCGCCGACATCGCCGACGACGTGCAGCGCTTCATCGACGTGCACACGAGCGTCGGCGTCGAGCGCACCGTCGCGCGGTCGTACGGCGTCGTCGGCGCCGACGCCGAGGGCACGCCGCTCGCGAACGCGCTCGTCGATCGCATGCACGCGGCGAAGCAGACGGGCCGCGGCGTCGCGTATTTTCTCGGGCGCGCGCTCGTCGAGGGCGCCGCGAGCGTCCAGGAGGCCGCCGAGCAGCTCGCGTTCGGCGAGGGCGTCGACTGGTCGACGCACGAGGTGCCGCCTGACGTCGCCCGCGCGGCGCTCGCCGGCGCGACCCTCGCCGCGCTCCACCGCATCGACGCCGCGCGCGTCGAGCGCGAGGCGTTCAAGGCGCGCCACGAGGTCGGCGAGGCCCCGCTCCGCTACGTCATCGTCGCGACCGGCAACATCTACGACGACGCCGTGCAGGCGAAGGCCGCGCGCTTCGCCGGCGCCGACATCGTCGCCGTCATCCGCGCGACGGCGCAGTCGCTCCTCGACTACGTGCCCGAGGGCCCCACGACCGAGGGCTACGGCGGCACGTACGCGACGCAGGAGAACTTCAAGATCATCCGCAAGGCGTGCGACGAGGCGAGCGTCGACACGGGCAAGTACTGCGCGCAGACGAACTACTCGTCCGGCCTCTGCATGGCGGAGATCGCGTGGATGGCGGCGGTCGAGCGGCTCGACATGCTGCTGAACGACGCGATGTACGGCATCCTCTTTCGCGACATCAACATGCAGCGCACGTTCGTCGATCAGTATTTCTCGCGGCGGATCATCGCGCGCGCCGGCATCGTCATCAACACGGGCGAGGACAACTACCTCACCACGGCCGACGCGGTGGAGAAGGCGCACACCGTGCTCTCGAGCCAGTTCGTGAACGAGGCGTTCGCGAAGCGCGCCGGCCTCGCGGAGGAGCAGATGGGCCTCGGCCACGCGTTCGAGATCGACCCGTGGCTCGAGGACTCGTTCCTGTTCGAGATCGCGCAGGCGCAGCTGATTCGCCAGATCTTCGACAAGCACCCGATCAAGTGGATGCCTCCGACGAAGTTCAAGACGGGCGACATCTTCCACTCGCACGTGCACGACGCGATGTTCAACCTGGTGGGCGTGACGACGCGCCAGTCGATCGAGCTCCTCGGCATGTTCAGCGAGGCGATCCACACGCCCCTCTTGATGGACCGGTATCTCTCGCTCAAGAGCGCGCGCTACGTCTTCAACACGGCGAAGCACCTCGGCGACGAGATCCAGTGGCGGCCTGGCGGCATCGTCGAGCGCCGCGCCAAGGACGTGCTCGGCAAGGCGCGCGATCTGCTCGCCGAGGTCGCGCGCGAGTCGATCTGGGACGCGATCGGCCACGGCGCGTTCGGCGACGTGAAGCGCACGCGCACCGGCGGCAAGGGCTACCTCGGCGTCGTGGAGCGCCACGCGGACTACGTGAACCCGATGCTCGAGGCGCTGGAGAAGGGCGGCGCGTCGTGAGCGAAAAGAAGCTCCTCCGGGCGTACGGCGACCGTGAGGGCGACGGCATGATCCAGATGTCGTTCACGCTCGCCGTCGCGCCCGGCGACCGCGCGCGCGAGGCGGCCAAGCGCTTCGCCGAGGCGCACGGCCTCCGCGAGCCGCTGGTCACGGCGATGGAGGCCGCGTCGCGCGACTACACGTACTTCGTCGTGTACGGCCGGTCGCCGCACGCCGTCGATCTCTCCGACATCCACGTCGAGGAGCTCGCGCACAAGCCGCTCACGCGCGAGGAGATCGAGGCGCGGGGCAAGCTCCTCGGCCGCAAGATCGTCGTGCTCGGCGCGTGCACGGGCAGCGACGCGCACACGGTGGGGATCGACGCGATCCTGAACTACAAGGGCTTCGCCGGCGAGAAGGGCCTCGAGAGCTACAAGTGCTTCGACGCGCACAACCTCGGCGCGCAGGTCGAGAACGTGGATCTGCTCGAGCGGGCCAAGGCCGCGGGCGCCGACGCGATCCTCGTGTCGCAGGTGATCACCCAGCGCAACTGCCACAAAGAGAACGCGCGCGCGCTCGTCGAGCTCATCGAGAAGGACGGCTCGCGCGATCGCTTCACGCTGCTCCTCGGCGGCCCGCGCATCGATCACAAGCTCGCGCTCGAGCTCGGCTTCGACGCGGGCTTCGGCCCCGGCACGAAGCCGACGACGGTCGCCGCGTTCCTCGTCGAGCGGCTCACCGGCCGCGCGCCGTGAAGAGCCTCAGCCGCGGCGCGTGAGGCGCGTATAGGCGACCGAGATCGCGGAGAAGCGCGCGCGGGCGGACTCTGCGGCGGAGGGATCGTGCGCGAAGAGGTCGGGGTGGAGCGAGCGCGCCAGCTTGCGGAACGCGCGGCGGATCTCGTCCTCGGACGCGCCGAGGCCGACGCCGAGCTCCGCGCGCGCGGAGAGCTCGGCCGCGTCAGCCACCGGAGCCGCGGACGGCGCAGCGCGCGGCGCTTCGGCGGCGCGGCCTCGCGCGTCGCGCGCGCGTGGCCTCCCGTGCAAGAACTCGCGCGGGCCGAGGCGGCGGCGATCGGCGCGCGTCGTCGCGATGTGGAAGCGGATCGCCGCGTCGCCGAGCGCGAACAGCGCGTCGAGGCGCGCGCGCAGATCGTCCGCGCCGGCGAGCTCGGTGTCGACGTCCGCCACGAGCCCGTCGGCGAGCGCGATGCGGTGGCGCCGGCCTGGCACGCCCCGCCCCGCGCCCGCGACCTCGGCGAGCTCGACCACGCCGGTGATGCGGCTCCGATGGAGCGCGCCGAGGAGGTCTCCGAGCGTCGAACCGGCGAGGCGACCGGGCAGGTTCATGCCTCGGGTGCGTACCGGAGGCGCGCGCGCCGGGACAAGTTTGCGGTCCGCGCGCCGGCAAACGTTGTGCGTTGAGCGGGCCGCTTGATAGCTTCGCGCGATGACGACCGCGGCGAGCCGGCTCGGGTGGTGGGTGGCGTGCGTCGCGGGGGCGCTCGCCGGCGCTGCGTTCGGCGGCTGCGGCGGCAAGCCCGTGCAGCCCGTCGCCCCGCCGTCTCGACCGGCGCACGCAGGCGCCGCGGCGGCGCCGGAGCCCGAGTTCGACCCGTGCCAGGGATCGAAGCCGATGCCGCACGCGTACGGCGGCGTGCTTCGCCACGCGAAGTGCGAGCAAGACCTGTTCTTGACGATGGCCGACACCGCGACGCAGCTCGGCGTCGAGTGCCGCCACTGCCACGTGCCGCTGATGGTCGGTGGAAGGGAGGTCCCCAAGAAGGAGGACTATCCCGTGATGACCGAGAACAAGCGCATCGCGAACTGGATGTCCCACGATCTCATGCAGTCGATCAAGACGGCGGACGGCAGCCCCTTGAAGTGCAAGAGCTGCCACACCGGGGACGACGGCAAGCCGGTCGCGAAGATCTTCGGGAGCCCGCGCGACACGAAGAAGGCCATCGAGTGGATGAACCTCGTCATGGTCAATCGCTTCGTCGGCCTGAACGGCGAGAAGCTCAAGTGCAGGACGTGCCACGAAGACAACTACACGAAGCCGGGCTTTCAATCGAAGATCATCTTGACCGATCGATTGCCGCCGCACCCGCCCTTCGCGCCGATCGCGCCCTCGGTCGCGGCGGCGCCGTCGCCCGCGGGCTCGGCGGCGCCTGCCGGTCCGTAGGTGGTCAGCGCCCGAGCGCCTTCAGCACGACGAAGATGAGCACGGCGCCGCCGAGGCCGCCGCCGAAGAGCATGTAGAGGAGCGACCAGCCGGCGGCGAGGACGGGCAAACCATGCATTGCGAGGTCGGTGACCATGAGCTCATCTCCTTGACTTCGATGTCCGGCGCGCGGGCTGCCGCGCGGCCGGCATGGGTTGTTGTCACTCTTTGGCAGCAAGGAGCCTGCCAGCGATGAGCGCGGCGCCCGGTCGAGGAATTTCG
>DASYCF010001006.1:0-2918 GCA_036500365.1 Byssovorax sp. | reverse complement strand
ACACGAGGCCGCTCGCGCGCGTCGCGTCGATCATCACGCGCCGCTGCTCGGGCGTGGACACGGCGTACGCGGGGCCCTTCGCGCCGTCGTCGACGACGAGATCGGCGGCGCGATCGAGGCTCGGCTCGAGGGCCTGCGCCTCGGCGACGACGCGCGCGATCACGGCCTCGAACGTCGGCGCGTCGTCGCACACGGCCATCGCGTAGACGCGCTTCGCGACGCGGTGCAGGCCGGCGCCGAGGACGACGCCGGCCGCGGTGCCGCCGGAGCCGCACGCGTGCACGATCGCGTCGAACGGCGCGCCGAGCGCCGCGCCCACGTCGAGCTGCGCGCGCACCTCGGCCATCGCCTCGACGTAGCCGAGCGCGCCGAGGCCGTTCGAGCCGCCCTCGGGGATCACGTACGGCCGCGCGCCCTTCGCCTCGAGCTCGCGCGCCGCGTCGGCCATGACGCGCGCGCGCTCGCGGTACATGGCCGGCGTGATGAGCCGCACCTCGGCGCCGACCATGCGATCGAGGAGCACGTTGCCGCCGAGCGGCAGCGGCGCGTCGACGGCGCCGGTCGTGCGCAGAAAGAGCAGCGCGCGCACGCCGAGCGCGGCGGCGGCGAGCGCGGTCGCGCGCGCGTGGTTCGACTGGATACCGCCGCACGTGATGACGACGTCGGCGCCCTGGGCCTTGGCCTCGGCGAGCAGGAACTCGAGCTTGCGCAGCTTGTTCCCGGCCTCGGCGCCGCCGGTCATGTCGTCGCGCTTCACCCAGAGGTCGAGGCCGAGCGACGCGGCGAGGCGCTCGGGCTTCACGAGGGGAGTCGGCCCGTGGACGAGGTGCAGGCGCGGGCGCGTCACGCGATCTCCACGAGCTTGGCGCCGCCCTCGACCGTCTGACCGGCGCTGACGAAGACCTTCGCGATCTTGCCGGCGCGCGGCGCGACGAGCTCGTTCTCCATCTTCATCGCCTCGACGACGACGAGCGCCGCGCCCTGCTCGACGTCGTCGCCCTCGGCGACGAGGAGCTTCAGCACGCGGCCGGGCATCGGCGACGTGACGAGGCCCGCCCCTGCCCCTGCCTTGGCGCCGCCGAGCGCGGACGCGAGCGCGCGATCCCGCTCGCTCTCGACGCGCGCGTAGAAGCGCTGGCCGCGCGCGACGACGCCGACCTCGGGCGGCGCGCCCTCCATCCACAGGTCGACGATCTGTCCGTCGACGCGGAGGGCGACGGGCGACGACGCGCCCTCGTTCGGGAGCGCGAGCACGTCGGCGCGGACGCGGCGACCGAGCACCTCGACCTCGATCTCGCCGTTCGGCAGCGGCACGAGGTCGACGGGCACCGGCTCACCGGTGGGGAACGTGACGAAATAGCGCATCGGTCTCTCTCGAAATCCCTTCAGGGGGGCGGCGCGAGCGCGCACACGCCGTCGACACAGCCGCAGTGGTTCACGTCGGCGCTCGCGCAGTCGAGCATCTCGGTGCACATGACGTCGGGCGTGCGCGGCCTCGCCTTGGCCTTCGCGACGCACGCGCGCGCGTGACACGGCGAGGCGACGCCGCAGTCCGCGTCGATCTTGCAGGCGTCGCCGCTCTTCACCGGCGCGTCGAGCTTGCACGCGTGCGGCTTGATCGGCCCGCTCGGCGCGGTCGCGGCCGGCGTCGGCGCGGACGGCGCTGTCGACGACGACGCGGTCGGCGGCGGCGGCGAGGAGATCGGCGGGGGCTCGACGCTCGCGCTCGGCGCCGCGCCGCCCGAGCAGCCGGCCACCAAGATCACCGCCGCCGCCATCGTCGTCCGCACGCGCGGCGTTCTAGAACAGCGCGCGGCGCGGCACCACGAGAGAGGTACGCCCGCCGTTCGCGCGCGCCTCGAGCCGACCGTCGTCGCGATCCGGCACGGCGTCGCGGAGCTCGCGGAGGAGGGCCTGCGGCGTCACGCCCGCGAGCGCCCGACACTCGGCGATGAGGTGCGCCTGGTCGTAGTAGCCAGCCGCGGCGGCGATGCTCGCCCAGCCGTCGTGCTCGCGCTCGCGCGCGGCGTGGAGCGCGCGGCGGAACCGCGCGAGCTTCGCGAACGCCTTCGGGCTCATGCCGACGGTCTCGCGGAACACGCGACGAAGGTGCCGCTCGCTCACGCCGAGGTCGTCGGCGACGGCGCTCACGCTGGCGCGCGTCAACATGTCGGCGGCCTCGAGCGCGAGCTCCGCGCGCGGGCGGCGTTCGTGCGAGGCCACGAGGCGCTCCGCGAGCGCGCGCTCGAGGATGGCGGCGGCGACGGCGGTGTCCTTCGCGACGGCGAGCCGCTCGACGAGCCGCCGCGTGGCCGCGTCGCCCCACAGCTCGTCGAGCGGCACGACGCGCTCCGCGATCGAGGAGGCCGGCACGCCGAGCACGGCCTCGTGGGCGCCGAGCCGAAGGCGCGCCGTCACGCTCCACGCTCCGCCGTGGATGACCTTTCGATGCACCCGCTGGCGGGCGCCGAACGCGTGCACGTCGAGGCCACCTCGCGCGGACGGGCCCCAGCGCGCGACGACGTGGACCTCCGGGCGCGGGATCGAGACGAGCGGCGCGTCGCCGTCGCACGCGAACGAGAACAACGTCGCGACGGGGGACGCGGCGCTCGCGCTCGGCGCGACGCGATCGTGGTGAGCGGCGGCCGCGTGCACGAGACGATTCTGACGGCGCGCGCCCCGGTGCCGCAAGGTTCGGCGCGCGTTGGTCCGTTTCTTCCAAGCCGCGCCGAGCGCCGGCTCCTACGTTCCACGCATGAAGATCCTCGTCACGGGGGCGACCGGCAAGGTCGGGAGCAGGCTCGCCAAGCGGCTCGTAGAGCGCGGCGATCCCGTCCGCGCGCTCGTGCGCGATCGGGCGCGCGCCGCCGACCTCTCCGCCGCTCGGGTGGAGCTCGTCGAGGGTGATCTTCTCGAAG
>DASYCF010001005.1:0-2115 GCA_036500365.1 Byssovorax sp. | reverse complement strand
CGCCGCGAGCAGCGTCGACGCGCTCGCGATGCGCGCGGTCGGCCCCGCGACGCCGGCGCGCTTCTGCAGGACCGCGATGAGCGTGCTCCCCGCGTGCATCGCGCACGCATAGACGCACGCGTCGTCGATCGCGTTCGACGCGGCGCGCGCCCACGTCCGCACGTGCGAGCCGTTGCCCGCGCCGGGCTTGCGCCGGATGCGCGCCTCGAGCCGCTGCACGAACTCCGCGTCGGTCTCGGCGTCGGTGCCACCCGAGAAATCCGACGCGACGACGCACGTCGGCGCCGAGCCCTGCGGCGGGTTCGACCACGTGAGCGCGATGCCCGCGGTGAGGTTCGTGGCGCGGCCCGCGTCGACCGCGAGCAGCGTGCCCGGCGCGGAGCCGCCGAGGAGAAGCGAGACCGGCGCCGCGAGCTGATAGCGCAGCCCCGCGGGGTCGGTGCAGACCTGCGCGCTCGGATCGCCGATGGTCGTCGAGCCCGTGAACACGACGAACGGCTCGGACGAGATCGTGACGACCCCCGAGGCGCCGGTCGCAGACAGCGGCGCCTCACCCCACAAGCGACCGTGGTAGTCGCGAAGCCACCCGCTCGACGCGCGCTCGGGGTCGACCTGATCGGCGAGCCAGAACGCGCGTTGTTGCTCGACGAGGAGCACGAGATCGATCGCGTCGGCCTCGATCCAGAAGCGCGAGCCCGCGGCCGTCGCCGTCGCGATCTCCGTCTCCGTGAACGGCACGCTGGTGTCGGGGTTCGTCATCTGACGAAGCCCGATGCGGAAGTTCGTGAGGAGCTCCTCGCGCTTCTGCCCCCGCGGGTAGAAGTCGAACTCGCGCTCGGCCGGCGACGTCATACGGGCACCCGCTGCGCCTTCTGCGTCTGGAGGTTCGTGTACTCGCAGTACGCGCTCGCCGCGTCGCCGTCGGCCGCGGTCACGATCGCGTCGATGCGGATGAGCCGCTGCTTCACGAGGCTCGCGAGCGCCGCCTGGATCTCGAACTTGATCCGCTGCGGGAGCGTGTCGTCCACCTTGTCGAGGGCGGCGAGGTCGCTCCCGACGTCGGGCACCGCGGCGCCCGTCCCGCGCTGCGTGCGGAGCGCGACGACGACCATCCCGTCAACGGGGTGTACCCCGCGCAGGATCGACCGGTACTCGCCCGTCATCGGATCCACGTCATCCGCGAGGATCGCCGGCGGCTTGCTCGGCCCGACGAGCTCGACGCCCGCCGTGAGCGTCGCCGGCGAGAGCCCCGCCGGCGGGATGAGCGGGTTCGGCATGGCTCAATCCAACGGACAAGGGATCGACGGCAGCGACGGCAGCTTCGGGAGCTGCAACGACGGCAAGCTGGGCAGCGCCAGCGCGAGCGACAACGACGGCAGGCCGGGCAGCGAGAGCGACAGCGAGAACGACGGCAGCGACGGGAGCTTCGGCAGCGCGAGCGATGGCAGGCTCGGGAGGGCGAGCGAGAGACCAAGCGATGGCAGACCGGGCAGCGAGATGCTGAACGTCGGCAGGCTCGGCAGCTTAGGCAGCGCGAGCGACGGCAGCCCCGGCAGCGCGAGCGCGAGGCTCAGCGACGGGAAGGCGCACGCGCTCACGCTCTCACCTCATGCGGCGCTCGCCTTCGTCGCGACGACGATCGGCGCGAGCGGGGCCGCCGGCGGAACCGCGCCCGCCGCGCCCATCACCATGCCCGGCGCGTTGAGTAGCGCGGCGATCGCCGTGAGCGTCGCGTTCACCGACGCGGCCCATGCGACGATCGGCGGCGCGAGCGCGACGGGCTGCGCCGCGACCGTGTCGCCGCACACGACGCCGCCGTTGAGCGTCACGTTCCCGTTCAGCGTCACGCCGTCGTCGCCGACCTGGATGTACGCGTCGCCCGCCGCGTTCTTGATGATGACGTCCTTGTCCGCCGTCATGAGGAGCGCCATCCCGAGCGCGTGCACGAGCGAGACGCTCTGGTTGCTCGCCTCGGGGTCGAACACCATCGCGTGCGCCTTGTCGACGGTGCCGTCGCTCTTCAGCGCGGGCGCGTAGATGACGACCTGCGTCCCGTTGCCGTCGCTCGCGTCGGCGAGCGAGATGAACCCGCCGCCGTACTGCACGACCGTGACC
>DASYCF010001004.1:0-3465 GCA_036500365.1 Byssovorax sp. | reverse complement strand
TCGTGGATCTGCACGGCGGCGAGATCGAGGCGAAGAGCGAGGGCCTCGGCCGAGGAGCCACGTTCGTCGTGCGCATCCCCGTCACGCCGCTCCTCTCCACGAAGCTCGACGCGGACCGCGCCGAGGTCGCGCCGAGCGCGCCGGCCGCGCGCGCGACCGTCCCGCCCGGCCTCGAGGGGCTCTCCGTGCTCGTGGTCGACGACGAGCCCGACGCGCGGGAGCTCATCGCGATGTTCTTCGAGACGTGCGGTATGTCCGCGCGCGTGGCGGGCAGCGTCGCCGAGGCGATGCGTCAGATCGCCGCCGCGAAGCCGGACGTCATCGTGTCCGACATCGGCATGCCGGACGAGGACGGCTACGCGCTGATCCGCCGCGTCCGCGCGCTCGACGGTCCGGCGAGCGCCGTCCCCGCCATCGCCCTCACGGCCTTCGCGCGCAACGAGGATCGGACGCGCGCGCTGCACGCGGGCTTCGACCTGCACATGGCCAAGCCGGTCGAGCCGAACGCCCTCGTCAACGCGGTAGTCGATCTGGCGCGCTCGCGCCGGGGCTGAGCGCCTGACCCACGCAGCCGGCGGAGCGTCAACGCGGGCGCGGCTACGACGTCTCGATCCGGACGATCTCGGGCGCGATGGAGCGGATCGCCTCGAGGCTGCGATCCTGCCAGTGGAGCTTCGGATTCGACAGGAAGACGACGCGGACGTGCCGCGCCTTCGGCAGATCCAGGATGGTGACGATGAACGTCACGAAGCACTTGAAGCACGACGAGTTCATGAAATAGAGGCTTCGGATGTCGAAGACGACGGAGCGGGCGCCGCACGCCTGCAGCGCCGGGCCGAGCGTCTCGAGCGCCCGGTCGAGCTCGTCCATCACGCGCATGTCCGCGTTCCCGGAGACGTCGACCTTCACCTCTCCTTCGCCGTGTACGGGCGAGAACGAGAAGCCGTCGACTTTGATTTGAGGGAGGACAGGGAGCGTCACGAGTGGCACCTTCGCATCAGCACGCCTCGGCGCGTCGCGGCGGGAGATCCGCGTCGAGGACGATGGACACCTCGTCGCCCTCGATGACGTAGTGGATGGTCATCTCTGCCTCCGCGCGGATGCGCGCCAGTCCGAGGCCCGAGCCGCCCTTGCGTCGGGCGTTCTTCAACATGACCTCTCGATAGTGCTGGAACGGATCGACGGCGCTGGACGCGAGATCGATCGTCTCGCGCAGGATGACGCAGTTGCCGGGCGCGGCGCGGTTGCTCGTGCGGATGGTCACGCGCCGAGGGGAGACGGCGTCGCCTTCGATCACGTCGATGCGGATCTGCGTCAGCCCGTCGACCGCGTACTTCACGGCGTTCTCGAGGAGCTCGTGCGTCGCGAGCAAGATGCGGGACAGCACCGCGGGGTCGCCGACGACCTGGTCGTAGAAGTCGGCGACGAACTGCCGCGCGCTGGAGATGAGCTCGATGTTCGGCCGAAAATGCAGCTGGATATACGAGACCGAGGCCGGGGGTGACTCTCCCACACAGCGATGATCGAAGAAAGTTAGGCCGGTCACAAGTGGAATTTCGTGGACCGAGAGCCGCCCAGGGCCCGACGCTCGCTTCGAAAGCAGGCGAGCGTGCTTTTGTGCTGGAGTCTTCTCCGAGCCGGGGCGCACGATCGGCGCCAGTGACGACGCGACGCGAGGTGCCACCCCTTTCCACGAGGGGCCACGCGCGGGCGCCGCGCGGAGAGGCGCGCTGAGCCGTGTGCCTCGGCGTCCCCGGCCGCGTGGTCGAGCTCGAGGAGGAGCACGGCATCCTCATGGGCAAGGTCGACTTCGGCGGCGTCGCGAAGAAGGTCTGCCTCGACCACGTGCGCGGCGTCGCGCCCGGTGAGTACGTGCTCGTGCACGTCGGCTTCGCGCTGACGCGCCTCGACGAGGCGGAGGCCAAGCGCGTCTTCGAGATGCTCGACGCGATCGAGCTCGCCGCCCTCGACGAAGGAGAGGAGCCAGCGCCGTGAGGCACGTCGACGCCTACCGCGACGGCGACCGCGCGCGCGCGCTCGTGACCGCGATCCGGCGCGCGACGACGGCCCCGTGCGTGCTCATGGAGGTCTGCGGCGGCCAGACGCAGGCGATCGTCAAGCACGGCATCGACGAGGCGCTGCCTCCCGAGATCGAGCTCGTCCACGGCCCCGGCTGTCCGGTGTGCGTCACGCCGCTCGAGATGATCGACAAGGCGCACGCGATCGCCGAGCGTCCGAACGTCACGTTCTGCACCTTCGGCGACATGCTCCGCGTGCCGGGATCGAGCGGTGATCTGTTCGCGCGGAAGGCGGCCGGCGCGGACGTGCGCGTCGTGTACTCGCCGCTCGACGCGGTGAACCTCGCCGCGCGATCGCCCAGGCGAGAGGTCGTGTTCTTCGCGATCGGCTTCGAGACGACCGCCCCTGCGAACGCCGCGGCGATCGCGCAGGCGAAGCGGCGCGGCCTCGCGAACTTCAGCGCGCTGGTGTCGCACGTGCTCACGCCGCCAGCGATGACGGCCATCCTCCAGTCGCCCGGCAACCGCGTGCAGGCGTTCCTCGGCCCGGGGCACGTCTGCACCGTCATGGGCACGCGCGAGTACGAGCCGATCGCGCGCCGCTACGGCGTGCCGATCGTCGTGACGGGCTTCGAACCGGTCGACCTCCTCGACGGCATCCTCCGCGCCGTCCGCCAGCTGGCGGGGGGCCGCGCGGAGGTCGAGGTGCAGTACGCGCGCGCCGTCCGCGCCGAGGGAAACGCCGCGGCGCGCGCGCAGATCGACGCGGTGTTCGAGGTCTGCGATCGCAGCTTCCGCGGCGTCGGCGTCATCCCGAAGGCGGGCCTGCGCGTCGCGCGCGAGCACGCCGACCTCGACGCCGAGCGCCGCTTCGACGTCGCCGCGGTCGAGGCGCGCGAGCCGGCCGAGTGCATCTCCGGCCGCGTGCTGAAGGGCCTCGCGAAGCCGCGCGACTGCCCTGCGTTCGGCACGCGCTGCACGCCCGAGACGCCGCTCGGCGCGACGATGGTCTCGAGCGAGGGCGCGTGCGCCGCCTACCACGCGTACGCGCGCTTGCCCCGCGAGGCGCGGCCTTGATCGACCTCGCCGCGGCGGCGGTCCGCAAGGCGCGCGAGGGCGCCGCCGCGCAGGACGCGTTCTTCGCGGAGAACGCCGCGCGCATCGCCGCCTGCGCCGTCGCGCTCGCGCGAGCCTTCGACGCGGGCGCGCGCCTCTTCACCGTCGGCAACGGCGGCAGCTCCTGCGACGCCGCGCACGCCGCCGTCGAGTTCGCCCACCCCGTCCTCGAGAAGCGCCGCGCCATCCCTGCGATGGCCCTCTCGAGCGACGCCCCGCTCATCACCGCCCTCGGCAACGATCAGGACTTCGCGGTCGCGTTCGCCCATCAGGTCCGGCTCCACGCCCGCTCCGGCGACGTCGTGCTCGGCCTCTCCACCAGCGGCAAGAG
>DASYCF010001003.1:0-11325 GCA_036500365.1 Byssovorax sp. | reverse complement strand
TCGCCGCCGGTCAGCCCGTCGGCTCCATCCAGCTTCAAGACGGCGACGAGCCGGGGCGCCTCGTCGAAGACGGCGCGGGCCTCGTTCACGTGGCGCTTCGCAACGCCGGCACCGTCGTCACCGTCGATCCGCGATCGGCTTCACTCGTCGGGGCGCCCATCAACGTCTGCGCCGCCCCGCGCGGCATCACGTACGACCCCTCGACCGACAACATCTACGTCGCGTGCTTCAACGGCGAGCTCGTCACGATCTCGGGCGACCAGGTCTCGAGCGCTCAGGTCGAGCGCGGCCTCCGCGACGTCATCGTCCAGGGCGACAAGCTCCTCGTGACCAAGTTCCGCACGGCCGAGCTCCTGACGGTCGACGGCGAGGGCAAGGTGACGGAGCGCACGAAGCCGAACACGGTCACCACGCGGTCGATTCGCCTGCGCGGCACGACGGACCAGTTCACCCCCGAGGTCGCGTGGCGCACGCTCGCGCTCCCGAACGGCGGCGTCGCGATGCTCCATCAGCGCGCCCTCGAAGGCGACATCGTCATCAAGGCCACGACGGGCAGCTACGGCGGCACGTCGACGAGCGGCGGCAACACGCCCGGCTGCGACCCGACGATCGTGCACACGTCGGTGAGCGTGCTGTTCCCCGGCCTCGCGCCGACGCACGACGCGCCCGCCATCCCCGATGCGCTGCTCCCCGTCGATCTCGCCTCGCGCGTGATGCCCTCGGGCAAGATCGAGCTGTCGTTCGTCGCCGCGGGTTCGAACAAGGTCTACCACATCGACGCCGAGGCCACGGGCCCCGGCACCGGGATCGACCCGGGTTGCATGCCCGACGGCGGCGGCAGCGATGGCGACTCGGGCTCTTCGTCGTCCGACAGCGTCGACGGCGAGCCGGTGGCGCTCGCGTACTGGAACGACCTCACCGTCGTGCAGACGCGCGACCCGATCGGGATCACCGTGGTCGGCTCGGGGGCGGCGCCCATCGTGCTGCCCGGCGCATCGTCGACCGACACGGGCCACAACCTCTTTCACCGCAACGACGGCGGCGAGGTCTCGCTCGCGTGTGCCTCCTGCCACCCGGAGGGCGGCGACGACGGGCACACCTGGCACTTCAACACGGAGGGCGCGCGCCGCACGCAGAACCTCTCGAACGACGTGATGACCACGGCGCCCTTCCACTGGGACGGCGATATGAAGGATCTCGGCATGATCATGCACGAGGTGTTCGAGCAGCGCATGGGCGGCGTCCACCAGGGCCCCGAGCACATCGCGGCGCTCGAGAGCTACATGTCGAAGCGCCCGGCGATGGCGAACCCCGTCATCGGCGACGCGGCGGCGATCGCGCGCGGCCAGGCGCTCTTCGTCGGCACCGCGGGCTGCAACGCATGCCACAACGGCGACAAGCTCACGAACAACGAGACCAAGAACGTCGGCACCGGCCGCGCGTTCCAGGTCCCGTCGCTCGTCGGCGTCGTGATGCGCGCGCCGTACATGCACGACGGCTGCGCGGCCACGCTGCACGATCGCTTCGACAAGACGCTCGGCAGCAGCGACCACGGCGTGTGCGGCGGCGCGACGAGCGGCGATCACGCGCACGGCAACACCGCGGACCTGACGAGCCAAGACGTCGACGATCTCGTGGCCTACCTCGAGACGCTGTAAGCCTCGTCGAGGGCATCCCACAAAGGTGTCACTGAACCGGGGACCCTGTATGCTGGGCGTCGCGTGAACGTCCAGCAGAAGGTCTCCGCGCTCGAGGCGCTGCTCGCTCGAGTGCAAAGGAACGCCGCGGCGCCGCGGCCCGCGCGTACGCGCCCAGCGCCGGTGGTGGCAGCGGCGCCGGCGGCTCCCGTCGCGCGCGACACGGATCTGCCGGCCGAGCTCGCGCACGCCGTCTTCTCGCCCGCGCCGACGCCGAAGCCGGCCGAGGTCGCCGCGAAGCCGGCAGCCGCGGCGCCCGCGCGTGTGACGCCTGACGCGGCGCCGGAGTCGAAGCCGAAGCTCGTCGCCCTCGCGCCGCCGCTCGCGAGCGCCGCGCGCTCGATGACGCCGGCGTACGGCACGTCGGCGCAGAAGCAGCCCGTCGAGCCGAGGCAGCCGACTCCGAAGGCGCCCGCGGTCGCGCCCGGACCCCGGCCGGCGACGCCCGCGGCGAAGCCCGCCGCGGCCAGCCCGAAGCCCGAGCCGGCGGCGGCGCGCGCCGTCACCGAGAAGCCCCCCGCCGCCCCGTCCGTCGCGCCGGCGGCCACCGCGTCCGCGCCTCCTGCGGTCGGGCGTGCAGGGTCGAGGACGTTGATGGGCACGGGCCTCACCGAGCTCCGGGCCGCGCTCGCGGAGGTCACGCAGCCGCGCAAGCCGGCCGAGCTGAGCAAGCTCGTCGCGGACGAGTCCACGGGCGAGGGCGCGACGCTCGTGCGCGAGTCGCCGCTCAAGGGCGGCGACGACGACGGCGAGTACGACAGCGAGAGCACGCGGCTGATGCCGCAGCCCACGCAAGAAGAGCTCATCGCCGCTTCGCAGCGCTTCAAGGGCGCGCCCCTCGACGACGACTCGACGGGCGAGGGCGCGACGCTCGTGCGCGAGTCGCCGCTCGTTGCCGGCAGCGCCGTCTCCCCGACGCCGCCTGCCGCGGCCGCGAAGCCGGCAGTCGAGGCGTCGCCGCGCGTCGAGGTCCGCACGCCCGCCGCCCGCGTCGCCGCGAAGCCCGTCGTCACCGCGCCGCCTGAGCCGGCGTTCGCCACGACGGCGGCCTCCGAGGCCGACCCGATCGCGCCGAAGGCTCGTCCCGAGCCCGCGGTCCATGTCGGCAAGGCAGGCACCGCGATCATGGACGTGTCGCCGATCGCGGCCGCCGCCGCGCCGCTCGCAGCGCCGCCGCCGATGCCGGCGATCGAGCCGCGCGCCGCGTCGACTCCGCCGCCGATGCCCGTCGTGGCGAGCGCGGCAGCAGCGCCGGCGCCAGCGCAGGAGCCCGTCGCGCCTGCGCCGCCGCCTCCGGTTCCAATGCCGAGCGCGCCGCCGCCTTCGGTGCCCTCGTTCATGCAGCCCGGCGGTGGCTCAGTGCGCCCCGCGCCGATGCCGGAGCCGCTCCCGCCGCCGAAGAAGCGGGGCATCGCGTCGATGTTCGGCGTGGGCCTCGCGGCGGCGGCGCTCGTCGCCGCGGGCGGCTGGCTCGCGCTGCGAAACGGCTGGATCGCGGATCTCGGCCCGCTCGGCTCGCTCGTCGGTGGGCCGCCCCACCCGACCGCTACGCCGTCCGGCAGCGCCGCGCCGAGCGCTGCGCCGTCGGCGAAGGCGAGCGCCAGCGCGGCTCCGAAGGCCGCGCGTTCCGCGGAGACCGCGGCCGCGCCCTCCGCTGCTGCGAGCGCGGCGCCGAGCGCTCCGAACGCGACGCCATCCGCCACGCCGAGCGCTGCGCCCGCGGCTGGTGCCGACGCGAGCGCCCTCCCCGCGCGACAGGGCTACCTCGTCGTCACGTCGGCGCAGGCCGGCACGGTGTACATCAACGCGAAGCCGATCGGCGAGCTCGGCTCGCCCATCGCCGTGCCGTGCGGGATCAAGTTCATCCGCCTCGGGACCGCGAACGGCAAGGCTCCGCCGCAGTTCATCGGCCCCGGCCGCAGCATCAACGTGCTCTGCCGCAAGACGACCGAGACGACGCTGCCGGGCCCCGCCACCGCTGCCCCCGCTGGGCAAGCGCCGGCCACCGCCGACGCCCCCGCCCCCGTCGCGCCCGATCTGTAGCGCTGGCGCACGCGGCGACGCGGCGCGCGGCGCAAGCTGATAGGCTGCGCGGCCCATGACGACGGCCGACGAAGAACGCGCTGCGCCGACGGCGAGCCCGAGCGACGGCGGCGCGCCGGCGGCGGCTCCGGCCGTCGAGGTGCCGAGCGAGCCTGGGGCGAAGGCGGCAGGCCTGCCGAGCGCGAAGGCGTCGGCGGTCGACGACGCCACCTCGCCCTTCTCGATCAAGAGCCCGATCGACGGCGCGGAGCTCCCGCAGATCGAGGCCACGTCGCCGAAGAAGGTCGCCGCCGCGATCAAGGCGGCGCGCGCGGCGCAGCGCGCGTGGGCCGAGACGCCCGTGCGCGAGCGCGCGACGGTCATCGCGCCGCTCAAGCAGCGCATCCTCGAGCGCGCCGCGGAGATCGCGGAGCTCGTCCACCGCGAGTGCGGCAAGCCCGTCGAGGAGGCGGCGCTCGCCGAGGTGCTGCCGAACGCCGACCTCGTCGATCACTGGGTCGACGCGATCGAGGAGCTGCTCGATCCGACGACGATCGAGCTCGACGCGATCGCCTACCCCGGCAAGCTCGGGCGGCTCACGCGCGACCCGCGCGGCGTCGTCGCGCTGATCACGCCGTGGAACTACCCGGTCGCCATCCCGCTGCGCACGCTGGTCCCCGCGCTGCTCGCCGGCAACGCGGTCGTGTTCAAGCCGAGCGAGGTCACCCCGCGCGCGGGCGCCCTCGTCGCGTCGCTGTTCGACGACCTGCTCCCGCGCGGCGTGCTCGAGCTCGTGCAAGGAGGCGCCGACGTCGGGCGCGCGCTCGTCGCCGGCGACGTCGACCTCGTCGTGTTCACGGGCAGCGTCGCGACGGGCAGGCGCATCGCGGTCGCGTGCGCGGAGCGGCTCGTCCCGTGCTCGCTCGAGCTCGGCGGCAAGGACGCGGCGATCGTTCTCGACGACTGCAAGCTCGAGCGCACGGCCCGCGGCCTCGTGTGGGGAGCGTTCACGAACGCCGGCCAGAACTGCGCGTCGATCGAGCGCGTGTACGTGACCAAGGGCGTCGCAGACGCGCTCGTGAAGCGCGTCGTCGAGCTGACGAAGGAGCTCCGGCCCGGCGTCGACACCGCGACGATGACCACCGACCGGCAGTGCGAGATCGCGCGCGATCACCTCGCCGCAGCCGTCGAGAAGGGCGCCGAGGTGCTCGCGGGCGGCCCCCCCGAGGCGGGCTCGCTCGCGTTCGCGCCGACCGTCGTCAAGATCACCGACGAGGACGTCGCGCTGATGAAGGACGAGACCTTCGGTCCGCTCCTGCCCATCGTCGTCGTCGACACGGCGGAGGACGCGATCGCGCGCGTGAACGCCTCGCCGTTCGGCCTGACGACGAGCGTGTGGACGAAGCGCATCGCGCGCGGCAACGAGGTCGCCGCGCAGCTGAAGAGCGGCGTCGTCACCATCAACAACCACGGCTTCACCGCGGCGCTGCCCGGCGCGCCGTGGACCGGCGTCGGCGACAGCGGGTACGGCGTCACGAACAGCCCGCACGCGCTCGACGCGCTCACGCGGCCGCGCTTCGTGCTCGAGGATCGCAGCTCCGCGAAGAGCGAGCTCTGGTGGTACCCCTACACGCCGACCCTGCGCGTGATCGCGTTCGCGATGGCGAAGGTGCGCGGCGGCGCCTCGTTCTTCGGCCGGATCGCGGCGTTCTTCGAGCTCGTCGCCGCGCTGCCGAAGCGCCTCCTCGGCGGCGGCTGAGGCATGCCCGACGCGCGGCCGCTGATCCTGCTCTCGAACGACGACGGCGTCGCGGCGAAGGGCCTGCGCGCCGCGCGCGAGGCGCTCGCGAAGCACGGCGACGTGATCGTCTGCGCGCCCGAGGCGAACCAGAGCGCGTCGAGCCACGCCCTGACGCTGAGCCGAATCCTGCGCCTTCGCCACGTCGAGCCAGGCGTCTACGCCGTCGACGGGACGCCCGCAGACTGCGTGTACGTCGCGCTCCACGCCGGCGAGCGCGTGCTCCCGCGGCGGCCCGATCTCGTCGTGTCGGGGCTCAACGAAGGGCTGAACCTCGGCGTCGACGCGTTCTATTCGGGCACGGTCGCGGCCG
Source organism: Byssovorax sp. (assembly GCA_036500365.1). GTDB lineage: Bacteria > Myxococcota_A > Polyangia > Polyangiales > Polyangiaceae > DASYCF01. Next base: position 5,495 of record DASYCF010001003.1, on the reverse strand, counting down.
CGCGCGAGGCGGCGATGCGGGGGATCCCCGCGGTGGCGCTCTCGGCGGATCGCGGCGCCGATCGAGACGCCGCCGCGGAGATCGGCGCGCGCATCGCGCTCGAGGCGCTCCACGCGCATCGCGCCGCCGGCGCGGCGCGGCCGTTCCTGCTCAGCGTCAACGTCCCGCCCGGCTCGGGGTGGCCCGTCCGCGCGACGAAGCTCGGCGCGCGCCTCTACAGCGAAGACGTCGACTTCCGGCGCGATCCGCGCGGCGGCGAGTACCTCTGGATCGGCGGCGCCGGCGTCCGCCACGCGCACGTGGCCGGCTCCGACACGGAGGCGTACGACGCGGGCGCCGTCTCCGTCACGCCGCTCGCGCTCGACCTCGCCGACGCAGCCGCGCTGCCGTTCACGGCCGCCGTCGTCGCGCGGATCGAGGCGGGCGATTGAGCGTTGACGCGCGCGCGGCTCGCACGCGATCGTCTCGCGCATGACCGAGCTCTCGCCCACGGCGTACCTCCGCTCGAAGATCCGCGACGTCCCCGATTTTCCGAAGCCCGGCATCCTCTTCAAGGACATCACGCCGCTCGTCGGCGACGCGCGCGCGCTGCACATCTCGCTCGATCTGCTCGCGCACCGGTACATCGGCCGGCGCGTCGATCTCGTCGTCGGCGTCGAGTCGCGCGGGTTCATCTTCGGCGGCGCGCTCGCGGCGAGGCTCAACGCGGGCTTCGTCCCGGTGCGCAAGCCGGGCAAGCTGCCTTACAAGAGCGCGAAGGTCGCCTACGCGCTCGAGTACGGCGAGGCGGAGCTCGAGATGCACGTCGACGCGGTCGTCAGCGGCGCCGAGGTGCTGATCGTCGACGACCTGCTCGCGACGGGCGGCACCGCGTCGGCGGCGGCGGAGCTCGTGCGAAACCACGGCGGCGCAGTCGCCGGGTTCGCGTTCGTCGTGGAGCTCGACTTCCTCGGCGGGCGCGCGCGCCTGCTCGGCTCGAGCCCGCCCCGCGAGGGCGTGCACGCGCTCGTCCACTACGGCGCCGGCGAGTAGTCGAGGCGAGCGCGCCTCGAGGAGCGGCTACGGCGCGCCGCCGTCGGTCGCCTGCACCTCGAGGTGGAGCGCGCGCGCGAGATCACGGCTCGCCGCCGTCGCGCGGATGGGCCCACCGAGCGGGAAGATGAGCGACGCGCCGTCGCTCGTCGACACGGCGCCGCCGGCCGCGCCGATCGCGGCGCCCACCTTGGTCGCGTCGACGCCCTCCGTCGCGCGCATGAGCCGACCGAGCGCGCCCTCGGTGCCGTCGCCGTACGACCGCGGCACGGCGGGGAGCTCCGAGAACATGCCCATCGTGTAGAGCAGCGCGACCGAGGCGGCGCGCGCGTCGGCGCCATAGAACCAGGCGCCGAGCTCGTGCGTCTCGAGGTTGTCGCAGCGGCCGTAGAGCGCGCCGAGGGCCGCCCCCGCCGCGTGCGCCGCGCGATCGGCCAGCGCGAGGAACCGAGCGCGCCCGCTCGGATCGAGGTACGCGTCCGCGTAGCGGCCCGAGAAGCGCAAGCGCGCGGCCGACCAGCCCTTGCCGAGGGCGACCTTCGTGGGCGACGCCTCCTCGAGCACGGCCTCGCCGCCCTCGATCTTGGCGAGCTCGGCGTCGGCCGTCGGCGCGACGCGGCTGCCCTGGAGGAGCGCGCGGAGCTCGGGCTTGTCCGAGAGGCGCGCGGCGTCGGCGCGCGCGAGCCAGAGCTCGACCACCCAGCCGTCGCCTTCGTGCGGCGTCAGCGGGGCGCCCGCGTAGACCTTCCTCCGCGACGCGTCGCACGCGCGTGAGCTCCGCGCGGCGCGCTCGCGATCGTCCGCCGACGCCGCCTCGGCGACGGCCGCGGCGCTCGCCGACGCCGACACCTCCGCGGTGCTCCGGCGGGAGACGCCGACGAACAACGCGACGGCGGCGAGCACGACGACGCCGCCGAGGAGGAGCGGAAGCCAGGGCAGAGGCGCCGACCCACCACGGCGCCTCGCCTGCTGCGCCGCCGACGCGAGGCGCCGCGCCAGGTCGTGCGCGGTCTGCATGCGCTGCTCGGGCGACATCTGCGGCCACGCCGCGACGAGGCCTGGTGTCTCGATCTCGGACGGCAACCCGGCGCCCCGGAGCTCGATCGACGACGCGAGCGCGACCACCGTCCCCGCCGCGCCGAAGCTCGAGAGCCGCGAGGAGACGGCCTGCTCGATGTCGCGCGTCACGGCGTCCATGGGAGAGAGCCTATCGAATCGCAGGGCGCGCGTCCCGAGACGCTCGGCCGCGCTTCGTGGCATCGTGCGCGCCGTGTCGACCCGAGCGCCGTCGCGCGTGTACCTGTCCCCCGGCATGTTCGGCTTCGCGCGGCTCGCGTCGTTCGAGTATTTCGAGCACCTCGTGCGGGCGATCGAGGAGCGCTTCGGCGCCCGCCAGCGCGAGGTGCGCGTCCACGTGTGCGACGTGCATCCGACCGCGTCGATCCGCCGGCGCGCGGCGAGGCTCTCGGCGGTCATCGCGGAGACGTGCGCGGACGAGGGCGCGATCCACGTCGTCGGTCACTCGACCGGCGGCCTCGACGCGCGGCTCGTCGCGTCGCCGAACGTGACGCTCGGCGCGACCGCGCGGCTCGAGTGGATGCCGCGCCTCCGCTCGGTCACGTCGATGAACACGCCACACTTCGGCACGCCGCTCGCCACGTTCTTCGCGACGGTCAGCGGGCAACGGCTGCTCTACGCGATCTCGGCGCTCACCGTGACCGCGCTCAAGCTCGGCGCGCCGCCGCTCGCCGCGACGAGCGCGCTGGTCGCCGCGCTCGGGCGCGCGCAGCCGGGCCGCCTCGAGCTCGACGTCGTCGATCGCGCGGTCGAGTCGGTCATCACCGTGCTCGACGAGGCGTCGAGCCGCGAGCTCCGCGCGTGGCTGCGCCTCCTGCGCGACGACCAGGGCTCCGTGATCCAGCTGACGCCCGAGGCGATGGACCTCTTCTGCGCCGGCATCCTCGACCGGCCCGGCGTGCGCTACCAGTGCGTGGCGAGCTACGCGACGCCGGGCTCGGCGCGCGACTGGATGGCGACGCTCGGCTCGCCGTGGCGCGCGGCGAGCGCGGCCGTGTTCACCGCGCTCTACAACCTCACGGCGCGCCAGCAGGCGCGCTACCCGTGCGCCGCGCCCGACGGCTCGGGAGAGCGCCAGATCCGCGCGATGCTCGGCGAGGCGCCCGCGGCGTCGGCGAGCGACGGCATCGTCCCCTTGTATTCGCAGATCTGGGGCGAGCTCCTCTGGATCGGAAAGGGCGACCACCTCGACGTCGTCGGTCACTTCTCGGGTCGCGACGGCCACTCCGACTGGCTCTCGAGCGGCGCCCGCTTCACGAAGGTGCGGTTCGAGGTGATCGTCGATCGCGTGGTCGAAGGCATGCTCCTCGCCGAGGAGCTCGCGGACGCGTGAGCCGCCGCGCGCTCGACGTGCTCGCGCGCGAGATCGCCGCGTGCCGGAGGTGCCCTCGCCTCGTCGCGTGGCGCGAGCAGGTCGCGCGCGACAAGCGCCGCATGTACGCGGGCGACGACTATTGGGGCAAGCCGGTCCCCGGCTTCGGCGACGCGGACGCCTCGCTCGTGATCGTCGGCCTCGCGCCCGCCGCGCACGGGGCGAACCGGACAGGTCGCATGTTCACGGGCGATCGCTCGGGCGACTTCCTCTACGCCGCGCTGCATCGACGCGGGCTCGCCGCGATCCCGACGAGCACGCACCGAGGCGACGGCCAGGCGCTCCGCGGCGTGTTCATCGTCGCGCCGTGCCGCTGCGCGCCGCCCGCCAACAAGCCGACGCCGGACGAGCTCGAGGCGTGCCGCGTGTGGTTCGAGGCGGAGCTCGCGCAGCTGTCGAACGCCCGCGTCTACCTCGCGCTCGGCAAGGTCGGCTACGAGGCGGCGATCGCGAGGGCGGGAAAGAAGAGCGCTCCTCCGTTCGCGCACGGCGCCTCCACCGAGATCGCGGATCCACGCGGCGGACCGGGCCGCGCGACGCTGTTCGCGAGCTACCACGTGAGCCAGCAGAACACCTTCACCGGCAAGCTCACCCCCGCGTCGTTCGACCTCGTGCTCGACGCGGCCGCTACGCGCGCGGGCCTGTGACTCGAGTCATCAGGCGGCGAGGAGCTTCGCGAGCTCGCCCGACTGGTAGAGCTCCATCAAGATGTCGCTCCCGCCGACGAACTTCCCGTCGATGTACACCTGCGGGATCGTCGGCCAGCTCGAAAACTCCTTGATGCCCTGGCGGACGTCGGGGTCGGTGAGGACGTTGACGTCCTTGAACTCCGCGCCGAGGCGTTTGAAGATCTCGACGGCGCGCGCCGAGAACCCGCACTGGGGGAAGTTCTTCGTCCCCTTCATGAAGAGGACGACGCGGTTGCCCTCGACGGTCGCCTGGATCTGGCTCTTGATGTCGCTCATGGGTGCCTACCAAGGCTCGATCTAGCGCCGGGAAGCCGGGAAATCCAGCCGACGCGGCGACTCCCGGGGCGGATCGTCGTAGAACGGTAGGCGGAACTCGTGCTCTCGCAGTTCGCGCGCTCACGAAAGGCGAAGTCGTCGTAGAACACGAACGCCGCGTCGTCCGTCTACCCCAAAGCGGCGTCGAACCACCCGCCTCGCCCGGTGCAATCGGCCTGTCCTCCAAGGAGCCTCACGATGCGTCCCTTCGCCTTCGTCCCTGTCGCCCTCGTCGTCGTCGCCTCGCTCGGCTGCGTGCCGATGGATCACGACGCCGATGACCCGAGCAAGGCGCAGACGCCGAACAATGGCGCGCCGAACGGCTTCGGCGCTCCCGGCGCGATGCCCGGCGCGGCCCCGGCGCCTTACGGCGCGCCCGCGACCGGTCAGTACAACCCGGGCGCGGCGCCGGCACCGGGCGCGGCGCCCGGTGCGCCCCCTGGCGCGGCCCCGGCAGGCGGCGCGGCGACGCCGATCGCGCCGGGCATGGCGGCGGCGGCCTCGCTCCCGCTCCAGGCGATGGCGAACCAAGAGGCACCCGGCATGTCGCCCGACGGCGGCGCGTTCGCGGGTCAGTTCCAGGAGGGCCAGGTCCTCGAGCAGCCGATCAACCTGCAGCCGAACAAGTGCTACACGATCGTGAGCGCGGGCATCGGCGTGCAGGAGATCTCGATCCAGCTCCTCGGCCCGCAGCTGCTCCCGGGCGCGCCGCCGATGATCCTCGCGCAGAGCACCGGCAGCGGCCCGCAGGCCGTGCTCGGCGGCGGCAAGAACTGCTGGCGCTTCATGTCACCCATCGGCGCGCCCGGCAAGGTGCTCGTCAAGGCGAACAAGGGCGCGGGCATGGTCGCGGCCGAGGTCTTCATCAAGTCCTAGCGCGCTCGCGCGGACCGGCGTTCGGCGCTACGGTGTGAGACGTAGATTTCCATGGGGCCGCGAGCGGCCCCGACCACGTCTCTCGCTTCGCTCGGTCCGACATGCGCTTTGCTTGGTTCGTCCTCGGCCTCGCG
>DASYCF010001002.1:0-2178 GCA_036500365.1 Byssovorax sp. | reverse complement strand
TGCACGAGCTTGCCGCGGTCGAGGACGATGCTGCGCACGCCCGCGCGCGCGAGCTCGTAGGCGCAGAACAGACCGGCCGGGCCGGCTCCGACGATGACGACCGGCTCGCCGGCGGTCTCGCGCACCGGCGGGCCGCCGAGGTGAGGCTCGCGCGCGGTGCCGACGACGAGGTGGAAGCGCACGCGGCCGCGGCGCGCGTCGATCGAGCGCTTGCGGACCTCGATCGGCGGCAGCTCGGAGGCGGGCTCGCCGAGCTGGGCGGCGAGCTTGGCGCGGACGGAGTCGTCGGGGTCCTCGAGGTCGAGCTCCACGACGTAGTCGCGCTCCGGATCGAGCGCGAGCATCGATCAGTTCGTCTCCCCGTCGTCGCTGTCGTCGTCCTCGTCGTAGGCATCGTCCTCGAGGTCGAACAGCTCGTCGTCCTCGTCGTCGTCCGCGTCCTCGTCATCCGGTGTGAGGATGAGGTCCGGCACCACGGCGAGCGGCGGCGCGCCGACGGTCCGGCGTGCGGCCTCGTACATCGGCGTGCCCTCGTACTGCGCCAGCCACGAGCGCGCGGCCTCCTCGTGCCAGCCCCAGCGTGCATCGAGGACGGCGAACATGCCGGGCAGGAGGCGCGGGTCGTCGGGGATGTCGTGGAGCAGCGGGTCGCGGACCTCGGGGTTGGGGTGGCGCAGCACGAGGTCGAGCAGCGCGAGCGCGCCATCGTCGATCAGACCTTCGCGATGCCCTCCGGCATCGCTGCGCGACCCGGCGGAGCCGGGCCTTGCGGCGTGTGCTCGCACGAGCGCGAGCGCCGCCGCGAGGACGGCGGCGTCGTGGTGGAGCAGCTCGCCGGCGGCGGGTGCCCGCTCGACGATCTCGCGCGCCGCGGCGACCGCGGGCTCGCGCGCGGCCTCCAGGCGGCGACGCGTGGCCTCGGCGATCGCGACGTCGCGACGCACGGTGTCGGGGTCCGCGATCGCGGCGACGAGGTCGTCGTCGTCGAGCCGGGTCGCCGAGGCGCCGTCGAGGACGCGCGGGCGCCCGCTCGACGCTCCGAGCGCCACGAGGAGGGCGCGCGCGCGCTCGCGCAGCTCGGGCTCGGTGAAGCGCGCGATCCAGCGGAGGTCGTCGGGGTCGACGAGGTCGCGCACGAGCTCGGCGGCCGCCAGGCTGGCGTGGAGGTCGCGCACGGTCGATTCGTGATCCGCGGCGCGCGCGGTGAGGCGGTCGTGGAACAGCCGGCGGAGCTCGCCGAGGTCGAGCCCTTCGCCGCCGCCGAGGCTCGCGAGCGCGGCGAGGCGCGCGACGCGCGTGGTCTCGTGTCCGCGATCGTCGACCGTGGCGAGCGCGAGCCGCAGCGGCGCACGGCGGCCGGCCGGGAGGTAGCGCGCGAGCCGCGCGAGGGCCGCGATCCTCTCGGCGGAGGTCGCGGGGTCGCGCCGGATCGCATCGACCGCCGTGGTCAGCACGTCGTCGTCGACGTCGCGCGGCTCGGGCGCCGCCGCGAGACAGCTCGCGAGCGCGTCGACGGTCGCCGCGCGCGCGCGATCGCGCGACTCGCCGGGCTCGGCCGCCGCGCGGGACAGCGCCGGGATGGCCGCGGGGTCCGCGATGACGCCGAGCGCGATCGCGGCCTCGGACGCGAGGTCATCGCCGTGGTGATGGTGGGCGAGCGAGTCGATGAGCGCCGGCACCGCCGGCCGGTATCGCGCGATGCCGAGGATGTGCGCGACGGCCACGGGCCGCGCGTCGTTCGCCGTGGGCTTCGCCGCCAGGAGGGGCAGCGCGGCGTCGAGGAACCGCCGGTCGAGCTTCCCGAGCCGCGCCCGCGCCGCCAGCAGCTCGCCGGCATGCGAGGTGATGTAGCGGCTGCGGTCACCCGCGACCTCGTCGTCGTCGTCCGCGCCGGCGGCCGCGAGGTCGTCTTCGTCCTCGCCTTCGTCGCCGGCCTCGTCCTCGGGCTCGCCGTCGGCCTCGAAGACGGCGTCGACCGCCCCGGCGTCCTCGCCGTCGGTGGCGTCGTCGTCTTCGGCTTCGTCGTCGTCTTCGGCTTCGTCGTCGTCGTCTCCGCCGGTGACGATGTGGATCGCCAGCTCGCGGAGCATCTTGCCGAGCTCCTCCTTCGACCACGGCCCCGGTTCGCGCACGATCGTGTCGACCGCCGAGTCGCCGCCCGTCTCGTACGCCGCGATC
>DASYCF010001001.1:0-3579 GCA_036500365.1 Byssovorax sp. | reverse complement strand
GCTCGTCGCGACCACGCCGGCCGGGCAGGTGCCCGCCGCCCTCGGCGGACGGCAGCGCGGCTCGAACGCGGCGATGTCCCCGCTGCTGCTGGGCGGCATCGCGGCGGCGTGCCTCGTCGCAGGCATCGTGCTGACCATCGTCGCGATGCGCCTGTTCGGCTGATCCGCGGCTTTTTCGCCGCGTCGCGCGCGCGTGCTACTTTGCCCGCGCGGATGACGCGCCGTCTCGCGCGCGTTGAACGAAGACATGGCCGCGTCGGGAACCGGACCCAGGGAAAGCGACCCGCTCGGCGGGGACGGCGGCGCGAACGAGCCGCTCGCGCACGCGTCGCCGCCCGAGCTCGAGCCCAGCGTCGAGCCGCTGGTCGAGAAGCCGAGCCGGAGCTGGCTCCCGAGCGGCGCCACGCTCTGGACGTGGACGAAGCGACTCGCGATCGCGTGCGTCGTGCTCGCGATCGCCGGGCTCGTCGCGCTCGCGCTCGTCGTGCGCCACTACGAGGAGGCGCTCCCGTCGGTCGCGGAGCTCAAGCGCTACAACCCGAAGCAGGTGACGCGCGTGCTCGCGCGGGACGGGACGACGCTCGGCGAGCTCTTCGTCGAGCGCCGCACCGTCGTCGCGATCGACAAGATCCCGCCGCAGGTGAAGCTCGCCGTGCTCGCCGCCGAGGACGCGAATTTTTACGAGCACGCGGGCCTCAACTACCTCGGCATCGCGCGCGCGCTCGTCGTCGATCTGCGCTCGAGCCACGCGCGCCAGGGCGCGAGCACCATCACGCAGCAGGTCGTGAAGAACGTGCTGCTCACGCCCGAGAAGACGCTCGCGCGCAAGATCCGCGAGGCGCTCCTCGCGCGGCGCATCGAGCAAGAGCTCACGAAGGAGGAGATCCTCGAGCTCTATTTGAACCACATTTATTTCGGCCACGGGCGCTACGGCGTCGAGGAGGCGGCGCGCTTCTACTTCGGCCACGGCGTCGCCGACGTGTCGCTCGCCGAGGCCGCCGTGCTCGCGGCCGTCGTGAAGGGCCCGGGCGTGTACTCGCCGCGCATCGACATGAAGCGCGCGCTCGAGCGGCGCACGTTCGTCCTCGATCAGATGGCGCGGAAGGGCTTCGCGACGCAGGAGCAGGCCGACGCGGCGAAGGCGACGCCGCTCGTGCTCGCGCCCGAGGCGGAGCCGCTCGGCGACCTCGCGCCCGAGGTGGTCGACGAGGTGAAGGCGACCTTGCGCGCGATCGTCGGCCCCGACGCCGAAGGCGGCGGCTACACGATCACGACGACGATCGATCCCGCGCTCGAAGCCGCGGCGCGCGCGGCCGTACGCCACAACGCCGACGACTGGGCGAAGCGCCACAAGGCGCTCGGTCCGCTCACGAAGGCGAAGAAGGAGCCCGCGCCGTTCAAGGGCACGCCGAGCGGACACAAGAGCTTCCTCGGCACGGTGGTCGGCGCGGACGACGCGAAGAAGACGATCGACGTGCAGGTCGGCGACACGCTCGGCTTCGTCGATCTCACCGAGGCCGCGCGCTACAACCCGAACAACGTCGCCGCGAGCGCGTTCGCCGACGTGGGCAAGGTCGTGCGCGTGAGCCTCGCCAGCGCGACGCCGCTGACGACCGCGCCGGGCGCGCCGCCGCGCGTGAAGCTCCACCTCGAGCAGGGCCCCGAGGGCGCGCTCGTCGCGATCGACGTGCGCTCGCGCGAGATCCTCGCGCTCGTCGGCAGCTACGAGGGCGCGCGCGGCGGCCTCGATCGCGCGAGCCACAGCAAGCGCCAGCCGGGCTCGACGTTCAAGGCGTTCGTCTACGGCTACGGCATCCACGCGCGCTCGATGACGCCGGCGACGATCGTCGAGACGAACCCGAAGGCGCTCAAGGGCTACAACCCGCAGAACTACGACGAGGGCGAGGGCAAGACGCCGAAGCGCGTGCGCGAGGCGCTCGCCGAGAGCGTGAACGTCGCCGCCGTGTGGGCGCTCGGCAAGCTCGGGCCGACCAACGTCGTCGCGTGGGCGCACGCGCTCGGCATCGAGTCGAAGCTCGAGCCCGATCTGTCGCTCGCGCTCGGCTCGTACGAGGTCACGCCGCGCGAGATGGCGACCGCGTACGCGACGCTCGCGAGCGGCGGCGTGTACGAGCAGCCGATCCTCATCAAGAAGATCGTCGGCCCGGGCGGCGTCGAGATCGCGCTCCCGCCGCGCCCGCCGTCGCGCCGCGTGATGGACGAGGCCGAGGCGTACGTCGTCACGAGCCTGCTGACGAGCGTCGTCACCGAGGGCACGGGCAAGCGCGCGAAGACGCTCGGCTGGCCCGTCGCCGGCAAGACGGGCACGAGCAACCAGACGAAGGACGGCTGGTTCGTCGGCTACACGACCGACGTCGCGTGCGCCGTGTGGACCGGCTTCGACGATCCCACGCCGATGGGCGCGGGCGAGGTCGGCGCGACCGTCGCCCTGCCCGCGTGGATCGATTTCATGCGCGAGGCGCACAAGACGAAGCGGCCCGCGGACTTCCCGATCCCCGCCGGCATCGTGCACGTGAGCATCGACCCCGAGAACGGCCTCAAGGCGGGGCCCGAGACGAAGGGCGCGATCGACGAGCTTTTCCTCGCCGGGACCGAGCCGACGCAGACGAGCGAGCCCGACGCTGGCGCGCCCGAAGGCGAGGCGGCGGACGCGGGCGCGCCTCCGCCCGTCGCGGACAAGCACGTGCCCGACGAGCAGCCGCGCGAGCTGCCGCTGCCGCCGCCGTTCTGAGGTCGGCTTCCCGCGCGCGAGGCGGCGCGATAGGCTCCGCGGTCATGTCGCGCGCCGCTCGTTCGCTCTCGCTCGTCGTCGTCGCGGTCGCGTCGTTCGCGTGCGGAGGCGCGACGCCGGAGGCAGCGACCGCGCAGGCGACTCCGTCGGACGGCGCGCCCGCCGCCGCGCCCGCCGCGCCTGCGCCCGCTGCCGCCTCCGCGAGGCCGACGGTCACGCTGAACGGCATCGCCGTGAGCGCGAAGGACGATCACTTCACGCGCGTGACCGTCACGTTCCGAAACCCCGGGGGCGTCCCGTGCAAGATCACGAACTACACGCTCACGTGGCCTGGCGGGACGAAGACCTTCCCGCTCGACAACTTCATCCTCGGCCCGGGCGGCGAGCAGGTGCGCGCGATGCGCCTCCACGAGAGCGACGGCAACATCCACGGGCTGATCGACCCGAAGGAGGCGCACGTGGAGCTCGAGAGCGACTGCAAGTAGCGCGCGCCGCGGCCGTCGCCGCGTGTGTGGGCGCGGCGGCGTGCGGTCCCGGCGCGTCGGCGACGTCGCCCGTGAACATCGGCGCGACGGCGGCGAGCCCGCGCGACGTCGTGTGGGAGTACGAGGTGCGCGCGGACGAGCACCTCGATCTGAGCGTGAGCGCGACATTTCGCGCGGCGTTCGGCGGCCCGCTCGTTGTCGACGCGGACGCGCGCCCGTTCGTCGATTTCGCCGACGCGAAGGCAGCGTCGGCCGGGTGCGCGGCGCCGCCGTGCACGCTCACGTACCGCGTGCGGCTCGCCGAGATGGCCGCGGCGCGCGCCGACGTCGACACGGCGCTCG
>DASYCF010001000.1:0-2628 GCA_036500365.1 Byssovorax sp. | reverse complement strand
TTCTCGGAGGACGCGGCGACCGAGCGCGCGCTCTCTGTCTGGGCCGCGCGGCTCGGTCGTCACGCGCGACGCACGACCTCCGTCGCCGAGGCGCCCGCGCTCGCGTTCGAGCTCCACGGCGAGCGCGTGGAGGCGCGAGGCGGCGCCGAGCTCGCCCGCCTCGCCGCGCGCGAGGCCGAGCGCGCGCTGCGGGAGCGTGACGCGCGGCGCGCCGTCTTCCGCGCGGAGGCGAAGCGCGACCGGCTCGTGCGGCTCCGCGCGACCGGCGGCGGCGCGCGCCTCTTGCCCGACGCGCTCGACGACTGCGCCGCGATCGGCCGTCCGCCGCGCGTCGAGGTGAAGCTCCGGCGCTTCCTCGAGCCCGACTTCGCCGCCTACGCGCTGCCACGCGTCGAGGCGGTGGAGCTCGTGCACGCCGTGCCGCACGCGGGCGCCGCGCGCATCCTCGCCGCGCTCGAGGCGCTCCCCGCAGCGGCGATGCGTCGCGTGCGCGCGCTCCGCCTGTTCTTGAGCGACGAGGCGCGCGCCGATCCCCGGCTCGCCGTGTCTGCCGTCACCGAGGCGCACGCGCTGCGCGCGCTGTTCCGCGCCGCGGGCGCCGTCGTCGTGCCGCCACCCGAGCTCACGCGCTACCTGTCGGACACGCCGGCGGGCGGGCCGACGACGGGCATGATCGAGCCGACGAACCTCTGCAACCTCGCGTGCCCGACGTGCCCGACCGGGACCGGCAAGATCAAGCCGCTCCCGCAGATGACGCTCGGCGGCTTCGAGGCCGTGCTCGGCGAGCTCGCGCCGCGCATGCAGAACCTCGCGCTCTGGAACTACGGCGAGCCGCTCCTCAACAAGGAGCTGCCGCGCATGATCGCGCACGCGAAGGAGGCCGGCGTCGGCGTCGTGAAGGTCTCGTCGAATGTGCACTTCCTCGACGGCGAGCGCGGCCGATCGCTGCTCGAGTCCGGCCTCGACGTGCTCATCCTGAGCGTCGACGGCGCGAGCCAGGACACGTACGCGACGTTCCGCAAGGAAGGCGACTTCGCGCGCGTCTCGGAGCAGGTCGCGTGGCTCTGCGCCGAGAAGCGGAGGCTCGGCCTGACCAAGCCGCGCATCGAGCTCCAGTTCATCGTCATGCGCCACAACGAGCACGAGCTCGACGACGTGCGCCGCCTCGCGAAGACGTGGGGCGTCGATCGGCTGCGCATCAAGACCGTCGGCGCCGACGACGCCGAGACGAAGCAGCTGGTCCCCGCCGAGCGCCTCTACTCGCGCTACGAGGCCGACCGCGAGACGCCGAACGCGCGCCACCCCTTCTGCACGATGGCGTGGGACCACACGGTCGTGAACGTCGACGGCTCGGTGACGCCGTGCTGCTACCTGCGCCCCGACATGGGCGAGCGCTTCGTGATGGGCAACGTGTTCGAGGCGTCGTTCGCCTCGATCTGGCGCGGCGAGAAATACCGCGCCTTCCGCGCCGAGATGCTCGCGGGCCGCGCGTCGATGCCCGTGTGCGATCGATGCCGCGGCGGGACGCACGACCTCCTCGCCGCCGTGGAGGAGGTCTGAACGTGTCGCCTACTTCTTCCACCGCAGCGCGACGCGTGACTTCGCGAAGCGCGCGGCGATGCCGACGAGGCCCGACTCCTGGGCGATGTGCTCGAGGATCGCCTGCGCGTCCCTCGGCGTGAACGTCTCCGTCGAGAGCTGGAGCAGGCTCGCGGCCTCGACGATCTTCTCTTCGGCGACGGCGCTGCTGATGCTGCCGGCGAGGACCGCGACGAAGTCGCTGCGGCTGTACTTCGCCTCGGGGGCCATGGTCGCCTCAGAACGCGAGGAGCACCTCACCTTCCCGGAGCCGCCCCGCGTCGCGCTGCCGTTCGACCTCGACGCGGCGACCGGCGACCCGCCCGTCGTGAAGTCGGAGCGCCGACCACTACGAGGTCCAGGTCTTCGACGCGCTCGGCGACCAGACGTGGGACGACCCGAGCGTCCCCGCCGCGCACGGCAGCGCGCCGATCGCGGTCGCCTGCGCCGGCCCCGCGCTGCAGCACGGGATGATCTATCAGTTCCGCGCCACGAGCTTCAGCAACGCCGGCGTCCCGATCTCGCAGACCGAGGACCTGAAGGGCGTGTTCCCGTTCCAGTAGCGGCCGACGCGCTCAAATCAGGCTGGCGTCGAGCGTCCGAACGAGCTCTTCGACGCTCACGGGCTTGACGAGGTGGCACGCGAACCCGGCGTCGACGGCGCGCTGTCGGTCGCGCGGCTTGCCGTAGCCTGTCGCGGCGATGAGCGTGAGGCCCGGGCCGAACTCGGCGCGCATGGCGCGGGCGAGCTCGTAGCCGTCGATGTCCGGCAGCCCCACGTCGACGACGGCGGCGCGCGGCGCGAAGATCCGGCTCGTCGCGAGCGCGGTCGCCGCGTCGTGCGCGACCGCGGTCGTGAAGCCCTCCTCGGAGAGCGCGTAAGAGAGGAGCTCCGCGATGTCCTCGTTGTCGTCGACGACGAGCACGCGTGCGCCCTCGCGTCGCCGGACGTCGGCGCGGGCGGCCGGCTCGGGCGCGGCGGCGGGCGCGGCGGCGACGGGGAGGACGACCGTGAACGCGCTCCCGGTGCCGGGACCGTCGCTCTCGACC
>DASYCF010000999.1:0-3983 GCA_036500365.1 Byssovorax sp. | reverse complement strand
ACCCACTGCGGCGCAGCATTCCCGAGGAGATCGAGCGCGATGGACCAGCCGACGCAAGCAGCCGCACCGACGACGCCGTTCGCCGACCCGACGCCGCTCGGCCTGTTCGGCCTCGCCATCGGCTGCGCGGCGCTCGTTCCGATAGCGTTCGGCGTCGGCCTCACGCCGGCGGGCCTGCGCACGGCGGCGATGTTCTGCCTCCTCTTCGGGTGCGGCGGCCAGGCGCTCGCGGGGCTCATGGCGCTCGCGAACAAGAACGCCCTCGGCGGCACGCTGTTCACGACGTTCGCGTTCAACTGGGCGATGAACGGCTGGGCGCTCCTTGGCCTCGCCGAGGGCAAGGCGCCGGACCCTTCGATCGTGCTGTCCGTCGACTGCGCGTTCCTGCTCGTGTTCGTCGTGCTCGCGTACGCGTTCGCGTTCCACAGCAAGCTCCTGTTCGTGTTCCTGCTCGACATCGTCGTGCTCTACGCCGCGCGCATCGCGCGGGAGCTCCTGCACGCCCCGGCGCTCGGCCTCGTCGTCGCGGCGTGCACGGTGCTCCTCGCCGCGATCTCGCTGTGGATCGCGTTCGCGATCCTCGTGAACCCGACCGCGGGCCGCGCCGTCTTCGCGATGCCCGGTCCGCTGCTGCACCCGCGAACGCCTGGAGCCGCGCCGCCGCCCTGACGCGCCGAGCGGGCGCGCGCGGGGAGCGAGCCTCCTCGCTGCGGCGGTCGACCGGGTGAACCGCGCGTGCAACACCGCCTGCCGAGGCGGATGAAGATCGTCCCGAAGCTCACGCTCGCGCTCGTCGGGGGGACCTGCTCGGTCCTCGCCGCGAACGCTTACCTGCGCGTGCACCGCGAGGTCGAGGCCTTCGAGGTCGACCGCGCCGCCGACCACGAGACGATCGCGCGCGCGATCGCCGCCGAGACGAGCGCGGTGTGGCGGTCCGAGGGGCGTGGGCCGGCGCTCGCCTCGCTCGCCGCGGCTGGCGAGCGCACGAGCCGCATCCAGGTGCGCTGGCTGTCGTCGAGCCCCGGCGTCGACCTGTCATCGCTCTCGGGCGCCGCGCCCGTGACGCGCGTCGAGCGCGACGCGTCGGGTGATCCGCACCTCGACACGCTCGTGGCCGTCGACGTCGACGGCGTGCGGCGCGGCGCGATCGAGCTGACCGAGCAGGCGAGCGTGGCGAACCGCTTCGCTCGCGGCGCGCTCGTCGACGCCGCGCTCGCGGCCGCCGCGCTCGCCGTGCTCAGCGCGGCCCTCTCGTTCGTCCTCGGCCAGTGGCTGATCGGCCGGCCCGTCGGCGCGATCTCCGACAAGGCCCGCAGGATCGGGCGAGGCGACTTCGGGCGCCCGCTCGCCGTGCGCTCGGACGACGAGCTCGGCGCGCTCGCGCGCGACGTCGACACGATGTGCGAGCAGCTGCGCGCCACGGTCGCCCAGCTGCGCCACGCCGACAGGCTGTCCACCGTCGGCACGCTCGCCTCGGGTGTCGCGCACGAGCTCGGCACGCCGCTGAACGTCGTCTCCGTTCGCGCGGACACGATCGCCGACGGCGAGACGACGGACGAGGAGTCGCGCGCGTACGCGAAGGTGATCTCCGGCGCGGCGGAGCGCATGACGAAGATCATCCAGCAGCTGCTGCAGTTCGCGCGGCGCGCCGGCGCGCAGAAGGCGCCGTGTCGGCTCGACGCCATCGCGCGCGACGCGGCCGACCTCCTCGCGCCGCTCGCCGCCAAGCGCGGTTGCCGCTTCGACGTGCGCGCGCCCGCGCTCGACGCGACGGTCGAGGCCGACGCCGCGCAGCTCCAGCAAGTTCTGATGAACCTGATGATGAACGCCATCCAGGCGATGCCGAGCGGCGGCGACGTCACGGTCGACGTCGACGAGGCGCGGGTCGCTCCCCCGGCGGACCTCGGCGCGGCGCCGCGGTCGTACGCGCGGCTGGCCGTGCGCGACCGCGGGGCAGGCATCTCGGCCGGCGACCTCGAGCACGTCTTCGAGCCGTTCTTCACGACGAAGGACGTGGGCGAGGGCACCGGCCTCGGCCTCGCCGTCGCCTACGGCATCGTGCGCGACCACGGCGGGTTCATCGCCGTCGAGAGCACCGTGGGCGGGGGGACGACGTTCACCGTCCACCTGCCGAAGGGGGACACGCCGTGAAGACGCGCGTGCTGCTCGTCGACGACGACGAGGCCTTCTGCGAGACGCTCGAGCTCGGCCTGCGGCGCCGCGGCTACGACGTCGTCACGCAGCGCTCGGCCGACGAGGCGTACGATCGGCTCGCGGGCGATGCGTTCGACGTCGTCGTCACCGACCTCAACATGCGGCGCGTCAGCGGCATCGACCTCTGCAAGCGCGTGGTGGACGGCTTCCCGCGCGTGCCGGTCGTCGTCTTGACCGCGTTCGGGAGCCTCGACACCGCGGTCGCCGCGATCCGCGCGGGCGCGTACGACTTCATCAGCAAGCCGGTCGACCTCGCCGCGCTCGGCATCGCGATCGACCGCGCCGCGCGCCACCGGCACCTCGGGCAGGAGGTCGAGCGCCTGCGCGTCGAGGTCGACCGCGCGCGGGGCGGTGGCGACCTGGTGGGGCCGAGCCCGGCGATGGCGATCGTGCGCGACCTCGTGAGCCGCGTCGCGGAGTCCGACGCGTCGGTCCTCATCACGGGCGAGACCGGCACCGGCAAGGAGGTCGTCGCGCGGATGATCCACGAGGCGAGCCCCCGCAGCCGCTCGCCGTTCACCGCCCTCAACTGCGCCGCGATGCCGGAGGCGCTGCTCGAGAGCGAGCTCTTCGGTCACACGAAGGGCGCGTTCACGGGCGCGCTCTCCGACAAACCAGGCCTCTTCGCGCGCACGAACGGCGGCACGATCTTCCTCGACGAGATCGGCGACATGCCCGCCGGCTTGCAGCCGAAGCTGCTCCGCGTGCTGCAAGAGCGCACCGCGCGCGCCGTGGGCGGCATGACCGAGATCCCGATCGACGTGCGCGTCGTCGCCGCCACGAACAGGGACCTCGAGGCCGCGATCGAGGCCGGCCGCTTCCGGGAGGATCTCTACTACCGCGTCAACGTCGTCCAGCTCCCGCTCCCGCCGCTGCGCGCGCGGACCGGTGACGTGCTCGTGCTCGCGCGACACTTCATCGAGCGCTTCGCCGCGCAGAGCCACAAGAGGGTCGTCGGCCTCGCGCCCGCGGCCGCGGAGCGGCTCGTCGACTACGCGTGGCCGGGGAACGTGCGCGAGCTGCGAAACTGCATGGAGCGCGCGGTGGCGCTCACGCGCTCCGAGCAGATCGTCGTCGCCGATCTCGCGCCGAAGGTCCGCGAGCACCGGGCCACCTCGCACGTGCTCGTCGTGAGCGACGACCCCGCGGATCTCGTGCCGATGGAGGAGGTGGAGCGACGCTACGTCGCGCGCGTCATGGCGGCGGTCGGCGGGAACAAGGCAGCGGCCTCGCGCATCCTCGGCTTCGACCGAAAGCGCCTGTCGCGCGCGCTCGAGCGCCTCGGCCTCACCCGGAAGGGCGACTGAGCCTTGGTCGTTTCGCCCCACCGAGTCGTTTCGCCTCCGCGCTTCGCTCGGGTTCTCCGCCGTACGGCGTGGCACGCGGCGTGATGTGCGGTGCATCACGCAGGAGGCGGCGATGGCTCACGGAAGTCGAAGCGAGGCAGAGCTCTCCTGCGTCCAAACCGTGCTCCTGGCCGAGGACGACGACGACGCGCGCGCCGTCTTCGCCGACTCCTTGCGCAGGGCCGGGTACGCCGTCATCGAGGTCGCGAACGGCGCCCAGCTGCTCGACGCCCTGACCGGCGCCCCGGCGGTCGACCTCGTCATCTCCGACGTCCGCATGCCGATCGTCTCGGGGCTCGACGCGCTCGTCGCGATGCGCGCCGCGAGGTTCAAGACGCACTTCATCGTCATCACGGCGTTCGGCAGCGCCGAGGCGCACCGCGAGGCGAAGCTCCTCGGTGCGCGCGCCGTGCTCGACAAGCC
>DASYCF010000998.1:0-3553 GCA_036500365.1 Byssovorax sp. | reverse complement strand
CGCTCCGGCGAGTCGAGCGCGGCCGCGAGCGCGATCGACGACCCCCACGAGTGCGCGACGATCGCTGCGCGGTCGACGCCGCGCCGCTTCATCAGCCCGAGCACGATCCGCGCCTCGGCGGCGGGCGAGTAGTCGCCCTCGGGCCGGTCGCTCCAGCCGAAGCCCTTCAGATCGAGGGCGATCACGCGATGCCTCTTCTCGAGCTCGGCGAGCATCGGCGTCCACGCGTCGAGCGACGAGGCGAAGCCGTGCACGAGCACCACCGGCGGGCCCTCGCCCTCGTCGATGTAGCGGATACGCGCGCCGCCGATCTTCATGAACGTCGAGCCGCGCGGCTCGCCGGGCATGGCGCCCTGGTGGAACGTGGCGCAGCCCGACGACAGCGCCGCCGCGAGCGCGAGCGCGAACCCCGCTGCCGCCCGCCGCGCGCGCTTCACGGCGACAGCCGCTCGATCTCGGACGCGCTCGTGAACTCGGCCATGAGCTCGTCCGGCTGCGAGTTCACCGTGGCCACGGTGCCGAAGCACTCGGCCACGAACGAGAACTGGTGCGACACGGTGACGGTCGCGCCGACCGTGCGGGTGAGGTTCGTTCGCACCCGCAGCACGGAGAACGGGCCGAACGGCGTCACCACCTGGCCGTGCGCGTCGACCGAGGACTGGTACGTCTCGTTGTAGGCGGCGGCCACGCCGTCGGCGAGGCCCGTGACGCCCGAGCTCGTCTGCCACGTGGAGCTCGCCGAGATCGGGAACGCGAGCACCACGACGGGCGGGTCGTAGGCGAGCTCGGTCACGGGAGGCGTCTCCGTCGGCGAGACGACGCCCATGAGGAGGAGCTGGGTGTCGGTCACCTTGAACACGCCGAGCAGGCTCGCCGCGTCCGAGAGGCGCGCCGTGTATGTTGCACCTGCGAATTGTGCGGCGTACCACGCGCCGCTCGGATCCTGCGTCTCGACGAGCTCGTCGTGATCGCCGGAGAGCATCGCGGTGAAGTCCCACGTGCGGCTCCCGTCCCCGTTCATCGCCCCCGCCGTGTCGACCGTCGCGTTCTCGGTCGCGCGGAACGTCGCGTGGAGGCCCGGGGCGAGCGGCACCTCGGCGCGCGTGACTACGCCGTCGTCGTTCGGCGAGCAGACGTTCGAGCCGCCTGCGCCGCCGCCCGAGCCCGTGGTCGCCGACGTGGTCGTCGTGCCGTCGGTCGACGACGACGCCGGGCCGCCCGCGCCCGATCCCGACGAGGCGGCCGACGTCTCGGCGTCCGCGCACGTGCCGTCGGAGTTGCAGATGCCGGACGCGCAGTCGGAGCCGACGGTGCAGGCGGCGAAGTCCCCGCCGGCGGCGCACGCCGTCGACAGCGCCGACGCGGCGACGAGACAAGAGAGGAGGCGTGAAGACATCGGGACCTCGCTGTGCGCCGGGCGCGGAGCGCGTGGCGGAGCCGGAAGCTAGTCACCGCCGGCGCCCAGGTCAACGTCGAATTGTGCAGCGCAATATTTTATCTCGCACTCGCGTCCGAGCTCGTTGTGCGGTACGGCATCGCGAGGCAGGAGGTGACGTTGCTGATCAAGAAATACGCGAACCGACGGCTCTACGACACGGTCGCGAGCCGCTACGTCACGCTCGAGGAGGTCGCCGACAAGATCAAGGCCGGCGCCGACGCGCAGGTGATCGACGCCGCCACGGGCGAGGACCTCACGCAGTCGACGCTCGCGCAGGTGATCCTCGAGAGCCGGGGCGCCGCGCGCCTCTTGCCCGTGTCGCTGCTCACGCAGCTCATCCGGATGGGCGACGACGCGCTCGCCGAGTTCATGGGGCGCTACATGTCGACGGCGCTCGAGCTCTACCTCGCGGCGCGCACCGGCGCGTCGGCGCTCACGCCGTACAACCCCTTCGCGGCGACGCCGTTCGCCGCCGGGAACGCGCTCGCTCGCATGATGATGAGCGCGCCGGCCGCGGCGCAGCAGGCGCTCCGCGGCTTCCCGTGGGGCGACGCGCACGAGGCCCCGGCGCCGCATCACGCGCCGCAGGGCCACGCGCCGCCCACGCCGCCGCCCGCGGCGCCGAGCCAGTCGGGGGCCGACGTGATGGAGCTGCGGCGCGAGCTCGAGGCGCTGAAGCGCGCCGTGCACGACGCGCCGAAGCCGCGCGCCCGCCGCGCGCCGCGCGCGAGTGAGCGCGTGCACAAAAAATGATGGTGCACTGCAACAAATCGGCTTGACCGATCGCGCGCGTCGACCTAGCTTGCCGGCGTCGCAGAGGCGGTGGTTCACGGAGAACCCCGCGCGACCGGAGCCATCCCATGAGCGATTCCACGACTTCGCAGACGCAGCAGACGAGCGACGCCTGGACCAAGATGATGGAGGAGGGCGCCGCCCGCTTCACGTCCGCGTTCGCCGAGGCCGCCCGGCTCGAGGCCGCCCACGCCGCGCAGATGAGCGCCGCGATCGACCAGATCGCCAAGCTCCAGAAGGACACGCTCGCCTACGCGATGGAGCTCTCCACGGCGTGGCGCAATCAGTCGCTCGAGGCGATGCAGCGCGCGTCGTCGTTCGGCAAGGTGACGGGCTGATGTCGGCCGCGCCGACGCCGCGCGACACGCTGCTCCGCGAGGGGACGGCGCGGCTCTACCGCTTCCGCGCCGCCTCGGGCGCGCCGCGCGCGAACGCGGCGGCGCCGCTGCTCCTCGTGCCGTCGCTCATCAACCGCTGGTACGTGCTCGATCTGCGCGAGGGCGCGAGCATGGCGGGGGCGCTCGTCTCTGCCGGGGTCGACGCGTTCTGCCTCGACTGGGGCGTGCCGGAGGACGAGGACCGCTACCTCGACTGGGAGGCCGTGCTCGCGCGGCTCGCGCGCGCCGTTCGCGTCGTCAAGCACACGACCGGCGCGAAGAAGGTGTCGCTCCTCGGCTACTGCATGGGCGGCACCCTCGCGTCGATCCACGCGGCGCTCCACCCGGACGAGATCGCCGCGCTCGTCGACCTGGCCGGGCCGATCGATTTCTCGCACGGCGGCATGCTGCGCACGCTCGTCGACGAGCGTTGGTTCGACCCGGGCGCGGTCGCCGCGGCTGGCAACGTCACACCTTCGCAGATGCAAAACGGATTTGCTGCGCTGCGCCCGACGCTGGCGTTCTCGAAGTGGGTCGGCCTCGTCGACCGGGGCTTCGACCCGAAGGCGCGGGAGGCGTTCGACGCGCTCGAGGCCTGGTCGAGCGACAACGTGCCGTTCCCGGGCGCCGCGTACGAGACGTACATCGCGGACCTCTACCAGGGGAACAAGCTCGTGAAGGGCGAGCACCGCGCGTTCGGGCGGCGCGTCGATCTCGCGGCGATCACGTGCCCCGTGCTCGCGATCGTCGCCGAGAAGGACGCGATCTGTCCGCCCGCCGCGGCGACGGCGCTCCTCCGCGCGGTGTCGTCGCGCGACGCGACGGAGATGAAGGTCCCCGGCGGTCACGTGGGCGCCGTCGTCGGGAGCCGCGCGTCGCGCGAGCTCTACCCGGCGCTGGCGCGATGGCTCGAAGAGCGCACCGGGCGCCCCGCGGCCGAGGCCTC
>DASYCF010000997.1:0-1979 GCA_036500365.1 Byssovorax sp. | reverse complement strand
CTGCGACGCCCGCGCCGACGCCGAGCCCGATCACCACCATCGCGATCGCGCCCACACGCGACCTCGGCGGCGCGGCGGGCGCGACCATCGCGCCGCTCGTCTGCGACCCAGGCTGCGACTGCGACGGCCCGAAGCCTGGCTGTGACTGCTGCGCGCCGAGGCCGGGCTGCGACTGCGACGGCCCGAAGCCGGGCTGCGACTGCGAGGGCCCGAAGCCGGGCTGCGGGAGCGCCGACGAGCGCGCGCTGACGGGCGTCGCGCCGCCGAAGGGCCCGGGCGCCGCCGCGTACGGCGCGCCGTGGCTCACGGGCCCGCCGACGTCGGCCGCCACGCCGACGAGGCGCGCCGGGTTCACGCCGAACACCTCGCCGAGCGCAGCGATCGTCGCCGTCGCCGTCGGGTATCGCTCCTCGGCGCGCGCGTTCGTCGCCTTGTAGAACCACGCGTCGAAGGCGCCGCCGAGCTGCACGCCGAAGCGCGACGCGCGCATCGACGCGGGCTCGCGCGGGCCGTGCTGCACGTCGGTCGCGAACGCGAACACGCTGCCCGCCTCCTTCGCCTCGGCCTCCCAGTACGGGTGCCCGGTGAGGAGCGTGTAGGCCATCATCGCGAGCGCGTAGAGGTCGCACGCGGGCGAGACGTTCTTGCCGAGGAACTGCTCGGGCGCCATGTAGAGCGGCGTGCCGAGGCTCCGCGTCGCGTTCGCCTGCGTGCCCGTCTCGGCGACGAACTTCGCGACGCCGAAGTCGAGCACCTTCACGCGCGGCGCGCCGTCGTCCCGCAGGTTGAGGAACAGGTTGTCGGGCTTGAGGTCGCGGTGGACGATGTTGACCTTGTGCGTCTTGTCGAGCGCGAGCGCCGTCTGCCAGAGGAAGTTCAGCGCGTCCTGCGGCGTGAACCGGCCGACGCGCTTCAGCGCCTTGCCGAGCTCCTCGCCCTTCAAGAGCTCCATCACGAGGAACGGCATCTTCGTCGCTTCGTCGACGCCGGCGTCGAACACGTCGACGATGTAGTCGCTGTCGATCTGCGCGGCGACGCGCGCCTCGCGCTTGAAGCGGTCGCGCAGATCATCGGAGTCGACGAAGTGCGGGTGCATGACCTTGAGCGCGCGGCGCCGTTCGGTCTCGAGGTGCACGACCTCGTAGATCGCGCCCATGCCGCCGGCCGCGATGCACCGCACGATGCGGTAGCGCGTCGCGAAGATCGCGCCGTCGGCGAGGGCCTCGGCCATCGATCAGCCGCCGTCGCCGCTGCCGCCGTCGGCAGTGCCGCACGGGACGGAGCAGGTGTTGTAGAGGCAGTCGTTGATCTGAGTGTACGCGGGGTCGGTCGCGCACTGGGGCTGCGACGGGTCGCCGAGGCAGTCGAGGCACGCCTGGTCGCCAGCGCAGTTGATCGCGGCCATGCAGCACGCGCCCTGGCTCATGCACATGTCGCACGCGTATCCGAAGATCTCGATCCCGCTGTCGCAGATCGGGAGCGGGCACACGTCGCCGCAGGTCGTGCCCTCGCAGCCGAGAAAAGCGTCGAGCTTCATGCTGGGGTCGCAGCCTTGGGCGCCGCCCATCATGAGGCAGTCGTTGCAGGTCGTGTCCTGGATGCAGTCGTCGAACCGGCCGCAGCAGCTCATCGAGAGGCAGGAGTCGCAGTCGGCGATGGTGGTCGTGCTGCCCGAGTCGCAGATGCCGCCGGGGCCGCCGCCGCCCGCGCCGCCGCCGGTGCCGCCCGCGCCGCCGATGCCCTGCGACGTCGAGCCGCCGCCGCCGCCCATGCCGCCGACGCCGACGCTCGTGGTGTGGTGGGTGCTGCTGCTCGTCACCGGGGCCTGCGAGCTCGAGCTCCCGTGCGGGTTGCTCCCGCCCTGCGCGTTCGCGCCGCTGCTGTGGTGCGACGAGCTCGCGGCGCCGCCGCCGCTCCCCGTCGACGCGGCCTCCTGGAAGTCGCCGCTGATGCCGAGGACCGACGTGCAGCTCGCCGCG
>DASYCF010000996.1:0-1869 GCA_036500365.1 Byssovorax sp. | reverse complement strand
CGGTCGTCGTCGTCTTCATGCCATCGAGCGTGACCGACAAGCTCGGCACGGCGGGCCAGTGGCGACCGTCGTCGCGCTTTCCCCAGTACTTCGCGAGGGCGATGTTCGGGTGGGCGATCGCGGTGGCGAACATCACGCGGCGTCTCCGCGCGTGGGCGGAAACCCGGAGGTGCGCGCCCGGACCCTCGTCGAGAAGCCGGAGAAGCCAGCCTCCTGCCACGCCGCGAGGATGTGACGCGCCCCGTCGTCGTCGGGCGCGAGGGCGATCACCGAGCCGCCGCCGCCCGCGCCCGTGAGCTTCGCGCCGAGCGCCCCCGCGCCGCGCGCGAGGGCGCAGAGCGCCTCGATCGTCTCGGTGGAGACCATGAGCCCGGCGAGGACCATCTGGTTCAGGTCCATGAGCTTGCCGAGGCCCTGCAGGTCGCCGGCGGCGAGGGCGAGCGCGGCGTTCGAGACGAGCGACGTGACGGCCTCGACCGCGCGATCGACGACGGCGGGCTTGCGCGCGCGCAGGCTCGCGACGCCTGCGACCATCTCGCGCGTCGACGCGCCGGCGCCCGTCCACCCGACGCACAGCGTGAGGTCCCGCGCTGGCGCGACGTCGTCGCAGCCGGCGCCGCGGACGAAGCGGACGCACCCGCCGCGGGACGCGACCGCGACGTCGATGCCCGAGGGGTTGCCGTGGAAGACGCCCTCCCAGGCGGAGGCGCGCACGACGGCCTCCTGCTCGTCGTCGTGACCGAGGCGTACGGCAGTGACGACGCGGCCGATCGCGACGCCGAGCGCCGCGCTGCTGCCGAGGCCGCCGCCTGGCGGGAGCTCGCTCGACGCCACGACGTGGACGGCCGACCCGACGGAGCCTGCCGCGAGCAGCGCCGCGAACGCGCGCGCGCGATCGTCGGTCGACGCCTCCGCGGGCGCGAGGGTGTCGGCGCCGAGCGCGAGCGACGACGCGCCGTCGGTCGGGGTCGCGGTCGCGGTCGCGCCGCGATCGAGCGCCGCGGCGAGCGCGGGCGCGCCGTACACGCACGCGTGCTCGCCGAGGAGGATGACCTTGCCGTTCGCCGTGGCCCGCGTCACGGCGTCGTCCTGAGCGCCGCGGCCGCGCCGCCGAGCAGGACGCGCGCGCCCGCGGCGATGGGCAGCGCCGCCGCGCGGCCCTCGGCCTGCGAGATCAGCGCCTCGAGCCGCGCCTCGACCGCCGCGCGCGCGCCGCACGCCTCGAGCGCGCGCGTCGCCTCGCGCACGTCGGCCTCGGGCGCCTGCTTCTTGCCGAGGACAGCGTCGACGGCGCGACGCTGCGCGCGGTCGAGGCGCGCGTCGGACTCGGCGAGGATCGCGGTGCGCTTGCCGGCGAGCAGATCGTTTCCGACGGGCTTGCCCGTCGCCGCCGTGTCGCCGAACGTGCCGAGGAGATCGTCGCGCAGCTGGAACGCGACGCCCACGGGCGCGGCGAACCGATCGAGCGCGCGCCGCGTCTCGGCGCTGGCGCCGGCGAGCGCGGCGCCGATCGCGAGCGGGCCCTTGACCGTGTAGCTCCCCGTCTTCAGCGTGTGCATCGCCTCCACGTCCTCCGCGCGGCCGAGGAGATCGAGCTGCTGACCGAACACGACGTCGCGGTGCACGCGGAGGAACACGTCGAGCGCCTCGATCTTCCGCGGCAGCGGCGCCTTGCAGCCCGACAGGCAGCCGACGGCGAGGCCCCACGTGAGGTCGCTCGCGAGGACGGCGCTCGCCTCGCCGAGCTTCACGTCGCCGTGCACCTTCGCGAGGGCGGCGTGCGCGCTCGGGCCGCCACGGCGCAGGAGGTCGCCGTCCATCCAGTCGTCTTGCATGAGCAGGTAGCTCTGCAGCAGCTCGAGCGCGGCG
>DASYCF010000995.1:0-1822 GCA_036500365.1 Byssovorax sp. | reverse complement strand
CGCCGCTCGCCCCGGAGCTCGCGAGGCAGCAGGCCGCGGCGAAGACCGTCGA
Organism: Byssovorax sp.; assembly: GCA_036500365.1. GTDB lineage: Bacteria > Myxococcota_A > Polyangia > Polyangiales > Polyangiaceae > DASYCF01. The sequence continues at coordinate 1,770 of DASYCF010000995.1, read as the reverse complement.
GCCCGCGCTCCGCTACGTCCCCGGCTCCGTCATCGGCGAGAAGTACCGCCTCACGCGCGTCCTCGGCGAGGGCGGCATGGGCGCGGTGTGGGTCGCGCGCAACATCAAGCTCGAGGTCGACGTCGCGCTGAAGCTCATCCGCCACGAGATGGCGGTCGAGGGCACGAGCGAGCGGCTGCTCTTCGAGGCGCAGTCGGCCGCGCGCATCGGTCACCCGTCGATCGTGCGGATCTACGACTTCGGCGAGACCGACTACAAAGACCCGTACATCGTGATGGAGCTGCTCGAGGGCGAGTCGCTCCGGCAGGTGCTCGACCGCAAGTTCGTCCTGCCGCCGACGAACGCCGTGCAGACGCTCCTGCCGATCGCGAGCGCGCTCGAGGCCGCGCACGCGAAGGGGATCATCCACCGCGACGTGAAGCCCGAGAACGTGCTGCTCTCGACCGACGAGCGCGGCAACATCCTGCCCAAGGTCGTCGACTTCGGCATCGCGAAGGTGCGCCGCGAGGAGGAGCGCCGCACGAAGACCGCCGCGGGCAGCGTGATGGGCAGCCCCGACTACATGTCGCCCGAGCAGGCGCGCGGCCGCGACGACATCGACGAGCGCAGCGACGTCTGGGCGCTCGCGACCGTGCTCTACGAGACCGTGTGCGGCGCGTGCCCGTTCCAGGAGCCGAACTACCACGCGCAGCTCCGCGCCATCATCGAGCAGACGCCCGAGCCGCTGTGGGAGCGCGGCGTCGCCGAGCCCGAGCTCTGGGATCTGCTCGCGAAGGGCCTCGAGAAGGACCGCGAGCGCCGCTGGCCGACGATGCGCGCGTTCGGCACCGCGCTCGCCATGTGGCTCGAGGATCAGGACGTCGGCACCGACGTCACGGGCGCCGTGCTCGCGGTCGCCTGGGGCGACGGCGCGCAGCGGCGCCCGCTCTCGGAGCCGCCGCCGTCCCTCGATCGCGTCTCGGCCAACCCCGCGGACGACGACGACGGCACCCGAGTGATGAGCCGCGGAGCGCTGCGCGAGGAGCCGAGCGAGGAGGAGCCGACGTCGATCGGCTCACGCTCGAGCATCGGCTGGCCGGCGCGCGCGTCGCTGCGTGTGCCGCGCGGGCCCGACTCCGCGCGACGCGCGAGCCACGCCCTTGCGCCGCATTCGCAGCCGGACCACGTGGACATCGACGTCGCGGGCGACGACGACGACGACGCGACGTCGGTCTTCGAGGCGCCTTCCCTCGAGGGCGCCGCGCGGACGTCGAAGCCCGCCGTCGTGCCTGCCGCGGGGAGGCCGGCACGAGCCGCCGCGCCCCCCGCGACGGCGCCACCGCCGATGTCGGCGCCGGAGTTGCCCGTCGAGCGCCCGGGCGCCGTCTCCACCCCGCCGAGCCCCGTCTCCGCGGCGCGCGGTCCGGAGTCGAGCGGGTCGATCGTCGTCTCCCCGGCGCGCAGCCCGGGGTCGAGCGCGGCCAAGGCGCCGCCGGTGAAGTCGGGCGCGCGCGCGGCGTTCTTGATCGCGGGGCTCGCCCTCGCGGCGGGCGTCGGCGTGCTCGCGCTCGACGTGACGCCGCTGCACGAGGCGGTCTTCGGGTCGAAGCCCAGCGCGACCCGCGTCGCGACGCGCACGCGGGCGGCGACGACGCGCGCGCGCGCCACCCCCGCGACCGCGACCGCGACCGCCGAACCGAGCACGACGTCCACCGTCCCCAGCGCGAGCGCTGCCGCAGCGTCGGTGTCTGCATCTGCATCTGCATCTGCTTCTGCTTCTGCTTCTGCTTC
>DASYCF010000994.1:0-2459 GCA_036500365.1 Byssovorax sp. | reverse complement strand
GCGCCGCGCCGACGCCCGCCGCGATCGACGAGGCGATGTCGATCGCGCGCGACACGGGGAGCGGCCCTTCGCGCGCGAGGAGCGCCGACAGCGCCTCGCCCTCGACGAGCTCCATCGTGAGGATCTTGTCGCCGCCGTGCTCGGACATGTCGAACACGCGCGCGACGTTCGGGTGCGTGACGCGCCGCGCGAGCTTGAGCTCACGTCGAAAGCGCTCGAGCGCGCCTGGCGATCCGAGGAGCTCGGGCCGCAGCACCTTCACGGCGACGAGCTCGTCGAGCTCGCGATCGCGCGCGCGGTACACGCTGCCCATGCCGCCCGCGCCGAGCAGGCCGAGGATCTCGTAGCGGCTCCCGACGACCTCGCGCGCCGACTCGCCGACGACGGACTCGGCCGCGATCGTCTGCGCGTTGGGGTCCGTCGCCATCGCCGCTCCAAGCTACACGATGCCCGCGTCCACATGCGGGGGAGGCCTCGCGCGGCTTTTCGATATCCTCTCGCGCGTGGCTCCGTGCCCCACCTGCGCGGAGCCGCTCGAGCCCACCTCGGGCGTGTTCTTCTGCGCCGCGTGCCGCGCGTCGCTCCAGCCGCGCGCGGCGCTCGCGGTCGTCCTCGGCGTGCCGAAGGACGCCGGGCTCCCGTTCGCGGCCGATCGCTTCGCCGACGCGCTCGGTCCGTGCGCCGCTTGCGCCGAGGGCGAGCTCCTGCCGGGTCGTCTGTTCGACGAGTCGGCGGCGGCTTGCGGCGCTTGCGGCGCGGTCTGGCTGCGCGGCGATCAGCTCAGCCGCATGCGGGCGCGGGCCGATCGGCACCACGCCCACGCGTCGATGCGCGCGCCGTCCGCTCGCGCGCCGGACGAGGACGCCCACCGCATCCCGTTCGACGACGTGTGGACGAACCGCTGGGCGTACCCGGCCGCGCTCGGGCTCGGCGTCGTCGCGCACGTCATCGGCCTGAGCTTCCTCGTGTGGGCGACGGTGGAGATGTGGTTCCACGAGCTCGGGCACGCGGTCGTCGCGTGGCTGTCGGGCTTCGTCGCCGTGCCGCTGCCGTTCTTCACGACGCTCCCGCGCGAGTCGCGGAGCGCGTGGGTCGTCGTCATCGCCCTCGGGATGATCGGCGCCATCGCCTACGAGTCGTGGAAGCGCAAGCTCCGGGGCCTCGTCGCGTTCGCGGGCGCGCTCGCCGTCGTCGAGATCACGATGACCTTCATGATCGGCGCCGCGCAGGCGCGGCAGTGGATCATCTTCGCCGGGCAAGCGGGCGCGATCGTGCTGCCGACGGCGGTGATGGTCGCGTTCTATCAACCGATCGGCTGGCGCTGGGACTTCTGGCGCTATCCGGCGATCGGCGTCGCCGCGATCGGCCTCGTGCACGCGCTCTTCATCTGGTTCGGGGTCGCGCGCGGCACGGGCGTCATGCCTCACGGCTCCGCGGTGGGCGACGACTCGGAGGGCGACATGGAGCGCCTCGTCGCCGAGTACGGATGGACGACCGTCTCGCTCGCGCGCACGTACTTCGCGCTGTGCCTCGCTTGCCTCGCCGCGCTCGCGGTCACGTACGCCCTCTTCGTCCGGCGCGCCCACGCGCTCCGCGATCGGCCGGCGCGGCGCGCGACCGAGCGAGCCTGACCGACACAGCGCCGCGTCGCACGATCAGGCCCGCGTGGCCCACGCGAGCGGAGCAGCGAGGGCGCGCGAGGCGAGGCGGAGCGACGTGTCGCGCAGGCGCACGTCCGGGCGCGGCGCGAGCGGGAGCCCGAGGTCGACGAGCACGCGGTCGACGCACTCCATCGCGCTCGCCGCCGCGAGCTCCGTGCCCACGCCGCGCCCACCCGCGCCGCACCCGGCGAGGTAGAGCCCGCGCACCGGCGTGAACACGGGCGGGCGGGACTTGCCGACCTGACCCGGCGTCTGCCCCGTCGACACGGCGGGGCCGAACTCCTTGCCGATCCAGCGCTCGAGGAACGCGGTCGAGAACGTGTCGACGAAGATCGCGTGCTCGTCGAGGCCGGGCACGACGCGGCGGAGCGTCGCGAGCATCGCCTTCTCCCAGAGCGGCGCGGGGTCCGCGAGCGCGACGTCGGTCGTCGGCGCGACGGCGCACGCGGTCAAGAGCTGGCAGCCCGGGGGCGCGAGCGACGGGTCGAAGTTGGTCGGCACAGGGCAGTAGAACGGCACGACGGGCGGCACGCGCCCCGCGGCGAGCGCGTCGAACATGTGGCGCAGATCGTCGCCGTTCATGCGCAGGAGATCGACGCCGTCACCGACGCCGCCCACGATCGCGCCCGCGTCGACGAGCCGCTTCGAGAGGCCGACCTTCGCCTGCACGGCCACGTACGAGGCCTTGAGCGAGAGCGCGCGATCGACGTACGCGGCGGGGAAATGTTCGGCGCCGACGAGCTTCGTCACGGTCGTGCGCACGCTCGACGTCGACACGACGACGGTCGCGGGGAGGAA
>DASYCF010000993.1:0-2653 GCA_036500365.1 Byssovorax sp. | reverse complement strand
TCCACGGCAGGCCCCGGCGCGACGACGGGCCCGTCGACCAGCGTCACGACGGGCGCCACCTCCACCGCGGTGGCCAGCTCGGGCGCGACGTCGGCCGCGAGCACCGGTCCAGGCGGTCAATCGATGCTCCCGTTCGGCGGCTCCTCGGGAGGCTCGGGCGGCCCCGCTCCCGTCGACGGAACGGTGATGACCGCGGGCGGCATCGACTATCGACTCATCGTCCCTGCCTCCTATTCGGGCTCGCCGACTCCATTCCTCCTCGTCTACAGCGGGACCGAGGGCGGGAGCCTCATGACGATGGACCTGCAGTCGGTCGCGCCGAGCACGGGCACGTCCGGCTTCATCGAGGCCGTCATCGACGGCGTGGTCTACAACGGCGACTCGAGCGCGGGCGCGACGGTGCTCGACACCGTCCGTTCGATGTACGACGTCGACGACGATCGCACCTATCTGCTCGGCGAGTCGGCGGGGACGAGCGCCGCCGAGGGCCTCGCCTTCCACCTTCGACAGGCGTACTTCGCCGCGTACTGGGCGAACGACGTGAACGAGGTCGACGCGCCCGCGTCGACCGCGAGCGCCCTCGGCTTCGCGCCGTGGGGCCAGGTCGGCCCCGGCGGTGAGACGCAGATCGCCGACGCGATCGTCTCTGGAATGCAGGGCGCCGGCTATCGCCTCCCGAGCCCTGCGCCCTACGCCGGCGCGGGGTCCGGCACGCACGGTGATCCGAACCAGTTCATCGCCGCGGTCACGTTCTTCGTGGGGAAGACGCGGCAATAGGCGCGCTCGACCGCGCGCCAGCCTCGTGCTCATGAGCCCTTGTCCGCTCGACGCCGGGCAGGAGGTGTTTCTCTCCGGGGCGCGGCGGCTCCTCCTCGTGTTGCACGCGGGGGCGAGCGTCGTGCTCATCGGCTCGGCCACGCACCACGCGCTGCGCATGCGCTTCTACCTGCGCGGCGACTTCTCCCGCGTGGCGCTCGAGCGGACCTACGCGCGCGTCGTCGCGGCGTCGTACGCGCTCACGTTCGCGTTCGGCGCGCTGCTGTATCCATCGTACCGCGTGCACGTGCGCGCCGCGTTCCTCGACGCGTCGGCGCCCGACTACGCGCGGCTCTTCGACGTGAAGGAGTTCTACGCCGCGGTCGCCCTCGTCGTCGCGCTGTCGCTCGGCGGCCTCTCGTACGTGCTCGAGCCGAAGGACGAGCCCGAGCTCGCGCGCGTCTACGCGTTTGCGAGCGTGCTCGTCGCGTGCGTCGTGTGGTTCGAGGTGATCGCGGGCCTCTTGGTCACGTCGGTGCGGGGGGTCGGGTGAGCGCGCGTCGGGCCATGATGGGGGCGCTCGTCGCGCGCGCCGCGTTCGGCCTCACGCTCCTGGCCGCGGCGTCCAAGCGGATCCCCGTGCTCCTCTACGTCCCGATCGAGCGGCGTTGGGCGATGTCGGCGCCGAGCGCCGGGATCGCGATGGCTTGGTTCGGCGCGGTGCTCGACGCGCTCGTCGTCTCCGCGATCGCCGCCGCCGTCGCGCTGGCCGTCTGGCGCGCGCGTCAGCCGTCGAGGTCCACGGTGCTCGCCGTCGCTCGCGCCGGCGCGCTCGTCCTCGCGGTCGATCTCGCTTACTTCGGATGGACGATGGCACACGAAGACATCCAACCTCCGCCCGACTGCGCCGCTCCGTCTCAATCGCTTCGCTGAACGAGGGTGTAGATCACCGAGAGATCGCTCTCGAGGTTCATGCCAGGATCGTCGCCGTCGGGCTGGTCCCACGCGAGCACGTGGGCCAGCGCGCGAATCGCGGGCGTGTCGTCCTTGTCGAACACGAGCACCTTGAAGCCGGCCTTCGCCCAGGCCGCCTGCGTAAACGGCGAGCGGCCGTCGCTCCACGGGACGAACGGCTTGTCGGGCGGCGTCGGCGCCGGGCAGATGTTGTAGACGAGCAGCGCGCCGCGCGGCTTCAGCGCGTCGTGCAGGGCGCCGAGGAACACCGCGTCGTCGACGCCGAGCTTGATCAAGAACCGCTCCTCCGCCGGGCGGTCGGGGTGGATGTAGCCCTTCTTCAAGACGTTCTTCGAGATGATGACGTCGAAGCCCTTGCCGATCTCCTGCGTGAGCTTCGCGTCCGCCGCGTAGTGCCCGTCGAAGAGCTTCACCGAGCCGCCGCGCGCGCCGCCGAAGCCCGGGATGGGCCCCTGATCGCCCGGCCACGAATAGAGGGCGCGCAGCGTCGGGTCGACGTCGACGCCGTTCGCGTCGAAGCCGAGGCTCGCGAGGAGCCGCAGGTGCCCGACGTAGCCATAGCCGAAGTCGAGGATCCGGCCGCCGCCCTCGGGCACGAGGCCCGCCGTCGCGAGCAGATCCAGCGGCCGCGCGTACGACAAGGGAGATCCGTAGTTGGTGTTGTAATAGAGCTCCTCGTCGGCCTTGACCTCGACGAGCGCGGCGCGCGCCTCGGGCGCGAGCGCGGCGGCCTCCGCGGCGCTGTACGCTTTGGCCTTGTCCTTCGTCCGGTAGACGACGCGCGGCGCGACGCCCGGGAGCGCCGCCGTCGCCGCGAGGAAGCGCCTCGCGAACGCGCTCGTCACGAGCGGCTCGACCGCCTTCGCGTCGGCTCGGATGCGCGCGACCCCCGTCGGCTTGGCCGCGCTCGCAGCGCTCGCCG
>DASYCF010000992.1:0-3328 GCA_036500365.1 Byssovorax sp. | reverse complement strand
CCCTTTGGCGAGGATGTTGAGGCTGAAGGTGCCGCTCGACTCGAACGCGTCGACGAACCACTTCGTGGCGGCGCTGTCGAACGCGGCGATGAGGCGCTCGGGCGCGTCGAGGAAGTCGAGCGCGTTCGCGGTGGGCGGCGTGTCGAGCAGCACGAGGTCGTAGCTCGGGTCGTCCTTCACGGCGAAGAGCTTCTCCATCGCCATGTACTCCTGCGTGCCGGCGAGCGACGTGGAGATGTATTTGTAGAGGACGTTGTTCAGGATGTGATCGCGCTTCTCGGGCGTCGGCGCGAGCGCGCGGATGAGCCCGTCGAACGTGCTCTTCGTGTCGAGCATCATCACGGTCATCGAGCCCGTGACGGGCGCGCCCGCGCGCGCGAACAGCGCCGGGTCGACGCGCTGCGCGTCGGTCTTCATCTCGACGAGGCCGAGGCTCTGCGACAGGCGGCGCGCGGGATCGATCGTGAGGCACAGCACGCGCTTGCCGCGGCGGGCAGCGGCGACGCCGAGCGCGGCGGTCGTCGTGGTCTTCCCGACGCCGCCGCAGCCGACGCACAGGACGACGCGGCGCGAGTCGAGGAGGTGCGAGAGGCTCGGCGCGGTCACGTGAACGCGCTTTTAGCAGAACGCGCCACCGAGCGCGACGCGACGCCTAGGTGAGCGAGCAGGTCGACGGCGAGCACGCCATCGCGCAGTGCTGGCCGCACGAGAGACACTGCGTGATCGCGCAGTTGAGCGTGGTGCACGACATGGCCGCGCAGGCGGTCGCCGTGCACGCTTGCATCTGACAGGTCGACGAGCTGCAAGTGTGGAGCGTGCTGCACGCCGCCGTGTGACAGGCGCCGCCGGAGCAGCTGCCGTCGATGATGGTGTCGACGGGGCCGAACACGTCCGTCCCGCAGCTCGCGACGGCGGAGACCACGGTGCCGGCGAGGAGGTTCGCCAGGATGACCTTGAGGGTGGTGTGCATGCGTGCTCCGTGAGCTCAGCGAAAGCGATAGCCGACCGACACGAGGGGCTCGAGCGCCGTCTGCGCGGGCGTCGACAGCGCGAAGCCCGTCGGCGTCGAAGGAAAGAGCACGTCGAGCCGCGTGACGAAGCGTAGCTCGAACGAATCGTCGGCGCCGACGCGAACGCCGATGGGCGTGGCCTCGACGCCGAAGAACGGCACGGTGGTCGTCGCGTTCGAGCCGGCGAAGAGCATCGCGCCGCCGCGCAATGCCCCGCCGAAGAGGAGGTGGCCCGCGCCGGGCGCGACGTCGAGGCCGAGCGAGCCGCCGAGCGGGATGAGCGCCGACTCGCCGCCGAGCGCGCCCGCGAACCCGGCCGCGCGCAGTGACACCGAAGGGGTGACGTCGAACGCGCCGAACACGGCGAGGCCCATCCCGACGTACGCGAAGCCGCCCGAGAGCAGGAACGTGCCGCCCGGCTGGAACGCGACGCCGACGTGGACGTACCGCGGCCCCTCGGGCGGCGGCGCGGGCGGCGCCGCGACTGGCGCGGGAGGCGCCGCGACCGCCGCGGGAGGCACCGCGACCGGCGCGGGAGGCGCCGCGACCGGCGCCGGAGGCAGCGGGACCGGCGCGGGAGGCGGCGCGGGCTTCGCGTACTCGATGTGGTCGACGTCGGCCGCGGGGACCTCGTGGACGGAGCCGTCGCCGAGCTTGACCTTCACGCCTTGCTTCGGATCCTCGAGCATGACGACGCCGCGCACGCGGCCGCCGTTCTTGAGGAACACGATGTCGTCGCCGTCGGCGCGGGCGGGGCCGGCGAGCATCGACAGCGCGAGCGCGATCGCCACGCAGAGCGAGCAACGAAGCTGCACCGACGCTCCTTAGCAGCGGGCCGAGCGCGCGGTCAACGTACCATCCGGCGCGAGGCCGCGCGCCTCGATCGAGGCCGACAGGCGCGATCAGCAGCGGAGGGACGCCGCGCAGCGACGGGTGGCGACGGCACGGGCGCTCCGCCGCGCAGAGGTCCCCGGCGCGCGGTGACGCGGTTCAGTCGCCGAGGATGCGCTGACAGCCGGCGGCCGCGCGCGCGAGGTGCGCGTCGCTCGTGGCCGCCCCGCCGCGCCCGCAGAGGAGCGCTTCGAAGCCGCCGAGCGACAGCGCGCGCACGCTGACCTCGGACGAGAGCGCCGCGATGCGGGTGCCGACGGCGCCGGACTTGATCGCGGCGGGCCGCGCGAGCAGCGGCGCGTACGCCGCGAGCTCCTCGCACGTGGGCCACGCGCCCGCGCCGGCGATGAGGCACCCCGCGTCGTCGACCAGCACGAGCGCGTCGAGCGCGGCGGCCGATCGGGTGAGCGCGAGCTGGTAGTGGAGCGCCGTCACGGGGTCGTCGCTCCGCTTGCGTCGCCGCTCGGCGCCCGCTCCGTCGCGTCCCTCGTCCCTCACCGCTTGATCTGCACCGGTCTCCGACATCGACGCGAAGGATTCCAGAGCCGCGGCGGCGCGGGCAACATTCACGGTGGGCGGCGCGCGGCCCCGGAGCCCCAACACGCGGCGCGCCTGCTACGGTGCGCGAGCACATGCGCGGCTTCGTCGATCTGCACAGCCACTGGGTCGCCGGGATCGACGACGGCGCGCGCACGACGGTCGAGAGCCTCGCGCTCCTCCGCGCGCTGAAGGCCGCCGGGTTCGACGAGGTGGTCGCGACGCCGCACATGCGCCCCGGCATGTTCGACAACGCGCGCGCCGACCTCGAGCGCGCCTACGCCGCGACGCGCGCCGCGTTGGCCGCCCACACGGACCTGCCCGCCGTCTCGCTCTCGTCGGAGCATTTCTTCGACGAGATCGTCTTCTCTCGCCTGCTGGCGGGCGAGGCGCTGCCCTACCCCGGCGGCCACGCCGTGCTCGTCGAGTTCCCGACGCGCGCGTTCCCGGTCCACGTCACGCACCGCTTCTACGATCTGCGCGCGAAGGCGAAGCTCCGGCCGGTCGTCGCGCACCCCGAGCGGTACGAGCCCGTGTGGAAGAGCGTCACCGCGCTCGACGAGATGGTCGACGGCGGCGCCGTCATGCTGCTCGACGTCGCCGCGCTCGCGGGGAAATACGGGCGCGCGCCGCGCCGCGCGGCCGAGGAGCTGCTCGAGCAGGGCTACTACTACGCCGCGTGCAGCGACGCGCACGCCGCCCGCGACGTGGTCGAGGTGGAGCAGGGCATCCGCCTCCTGTTCGACGCCGTGGGCGACGAGGAGGCGCGCTTTCTGCTGACCGAGGGCCCGCGCGCCATCCTCGAGGGCCGCGTCGAGACTTGAAAGATCCACGGCGCCAGTGCATCCAAGCGCCTGGCGGTGCTGGACGTGGCCGCCCCGTGTCGGACA
>DASYCF010000991.1:0-5167 GCA_036500365.1 Byssovorax sp. | reverse complement strand
TGCACGCACCGCTCTTCGCGCACGTCAATCAAAAAAGGCGCGAAGACAAAACCGCACGATCGCCAAGGGCGTAAAGAACGGTGCGTCCAAGACGTACCCTACCAATCGGTCGGCTTGTAATCCTTGAGAAACAAGCCCCAGACATGCTGGCCGGTGTTGCGGCCATTGATGATCGGATCGACGATGCGCGCGGCGCCGTCGACGATGTCGAGCGGCGGGTGGAAGCGGTGCTCGTCGACCTTGCGCGCGGCCAGGTGCGCCGGGTCCTCGTCGGTCACCCAGCCCGTGTCGACGCTGTTCATGTGGATGCCGTCCTTCGCGTAGTCGACGGCGGACGTGCGCGTCATCATGTTGAGCGCCGCCTTCGCCATGTTCGTGTGCGGGTGCTTGTCGGTCTTGAACGAGCGGTAGAACTGCCCCTCCATCGCCGACACGTTCACGATGTGTTTGTCGCGCGACGGCGCGCGGAGCATCAGCGGCTTGAGCTTCGCGTTGAGCACGAACGGCGCGACGGCGTTCACGAGCAGCACCTCGAGGAGCTCGACCGTCGGCACGTCGGCGAGCGCCATCCGCCAGCTGTTCGCGTCGCGCAGGTCGACCTGCTGGAGGTCCTGGTCGAGCGCGCCCGCGGGGAACATCGCGCCGCCGCCTCGATCCTCGTCGAGCAGCGCGAGCTGCGAGAGGAGCGCGGGGTCGGCGAGGCCGGGCGCGCGGGCGGCGTGGCTCGGCTCGTTCGCGCGCGCGAGCGCGGGACCGCCTGCGCCGCCTCGAAGCGCCTCGTAGCGCTCGAGCACCGCGCGATCGCCCTCGGGCAGCGACGCGAACGGAGCCTCTTCGCGGGCGAGCAGGTGCGCGTACCACCCCGCGGGCCGCCGCACCGTCTGACACGCGTTGTGCACGACGAAATCGAGGCGCGCGCACGCGTCGCTCGCGTGGCGCGCGAAGGCCTCGACGCTCGGCGTGTGGCGGAGATCGAGGCCGACGACGTCGAGGCGCTCGCGGAACTCCTCGAAGTCCGGCTCGTTCGCGTAGCGCGCCGCCGCGTCGCGCGGGAAGCGCGTCGTCGCGAGCACGCGCGCGCCCGCGCGCAGGAGCAGGATCGACGCCTGGTAGCCGATCTTCACGCGCGCGCCGGTGACGACCGCGACGCGGCCGCGGAGATCCGCCGTCTGGTTGCGCTTCCCCCAGTTGAGCGCAGCGCACTGCGGGCAGAGCTGGTCGTAGAAGTGGTGGAGCCGCGTGAACGACGCCTTGCACACGTAGCACTTGCGCGCCTCGTCGAGCTCGGGCTCGTCGCCGCGCGCGCGCTCGCCCGTCGCCTCGACGCTCGCGAGGCGCGGTGGCCCGATCGGCGCGGGCGTCGGGAACACGGGCGCGCGCCGCAGCTCGCGGATGCCGGTCGCGCCGAGGAGCCGCTCGTCGCCGTCGCGCCGCTCGCCGCGGTCCTTGCGCCGGAAGGCCTTCGCGAGCTTGCGCTGGTCGTCGCGCTCGGGCCGCGAGACGCGCCCGGCCGCCTCGATCAGCCGCCGCCGCGTCGCCTGGTCGACGCTCGCGAGCGCGCCGCGGTCCGCCGCGATCGCCTCGAGCAGCGCCGCGCACGCGAGCACGCTCGCCGCGTCGACCTTCGGCGCGTCGCTCACCGTCGGCGGATCACGGCTCGCAGTAGCCGAAGTGGCAGTTCGGCGCGCCAGCTACGCCGTCGCAGTCCGTCGTCGTCGAGCACGTGGTGCAGCTCGTCGAGCCCTTCGTCAGCTTGTCGAAGTAGCACGAGCACGACACGTCGGGCTTGAAGGGGCTCATGTCGGTGCCGTCGCCGCTCTTGCGCTGCACGTGCATGGCGCACTGCGGGATGAGCCGCGCGTCGGCGGCGGCCTTCACGAGGTCGATCTCGGGATCGACGGAGACGCCGGTGATGAGGTTGATGATCGTCAGCGCGTCCTTGTTCGACGCGGTGCCGCTCGTGTCGACGCGGTAGGCGAGGTGGAGCGGACCCCACGCCGCGTAGTGACCGTCGCGCACGTTGTCCTTGTCGCCCGCGTCGGGGTCGGTCCCCGAGTTCGGGTAGTAGCCGCACGTCTGCCCGGTGTGCTGATACGCGAGCTTGTTGAGGCCGCCGTCCGGCGCGAGCTCGGCCTCGTTCGACGCCATCTCGCCGAGCGTGTTGGCCGCGGCGGGCTTTTTGTCGAGCGCCTGCAGCTTCGACGTCTCGTCGCCGGTGCTCTGCGTGTTCTGGCCGCGCCAGAGGCGCGTCGGCACGCCGATCGTCTCGGCGATGACGTTCTCGGTGCCGGACGTGGGATCGCGCTGGAAGATCGTCGTCGGGTCGGTCCACGGCGCGACGCCCGAGTTCTTGCCGAAGCCGTAGACGAAATACGCGGCCTCTCGGCTGATGACCGTCTCGTCCGAGCCGATGGCCGTGACGAAGCTCATCGCCTCGACCGGGCCCTGCAGCTCGACGATCGTCTTCGGGTACGCGGTGAAGCTCGGGAAGCACGACTCGGCGAACGTCTCCGAGCTCCCGATGTCGGGCAGCGGGAGCGAGCCGTTCTTCGGCAGCACGTCGCACGGCGTCCCGGCGCCTCCGGTGTCGTCGACGTTGAACGACACGCCGCCGCCGTAGCGTCCGAGCGTCGTCGTCTGGTCGATCATCGCCTCGAGCGAGTCGCACGACGTCGTCTGCTGGAACACGATCGAGATGTTGTTCTTCTGCGCGAGGTGCGGGCCGATCGCCGTCAAGAACGGCTTCAACGACTTCGGCCCGACGATGTAGACCTTCGACCCGGGCAGGTCGTCGCAGCTCGTGCCGATGGTGCCGGCGTCGAACACCTGCGGCGTGAACGGGATCGACGCGTCGGGCACCGGCGGCAGCTCGCCGTTCACGAGCTTCGTCAGCCGTGACTCCGCGAACGGGATGCACGGCGCGTCGGTGCACGCGTTCAAGAGGTCGTCGTTCGTCGTCGGGTTGCAGACGCACGTGCCGCCGTGATCGTCGCAGGGCGGCCCGGGCTCGCACACGTGCTGCGCGAGGTCGCAGTGCGCGTTGCCGCCGTTGAACTGCGTGCAGTCCGCGTCGATCTCGCACTGCTCGCTCCGCGTCTGGACGAGGAACGAGCACGCCGCGCTCGAGCCGAGCAGCACCGCGAGGGCGAGCGCGGCGCGTGGGCCGATGACGTTGCGGATCCTCGAGGTGCGGGTCATGGCGTCTCCGTCAGAAGCTCCCGGCGAGGCCGACCGATCCGGGCGTGAAGACGACGCTGGTCGAGGCGCCGGGCGCGCGCGGCGTGAGGCCGACCAGCGCCGGCGCGGGCTTCGGCTTCCGGAGCGTGAGGTACACGCTGATGCCCGCCGCGACCGCCGTCGAGCCGATGAGGATGTCCGTCGTCGCCGCGAGCGCCGCCGTCTTGCTGCGCGCGCTCGAGATCGCGCTCGGATCGCCGGGAAACGCGCCGAGCTTGTCGGTCAGGTCGCTCGAGGCGCTGAGCGCGAGGATGCCCGTCACGAGCGCGCCCGTCGCGAGCGCGCCCGTCGCCACCCAGGGCCAGATCGGGAAGGTCGACACGGGCGGCGCCGCGGTGACGGGGACCATGACCTCGACCCGCTCGCGCGTGGCGGTCGGGATCTCGATCGTGATCGAGCGCGTGTCGCCGCCCGCGAGATCGACGAGCTGCGTCGCCGGCGGCCTCCCTGGCAGCGTCGCCGTCACCTTGCGGTGGCCCGCGCTCAGGAGCAGCGCCTCGTCGAGCGGCGTCTTGCCGAACTGCACGTCGTCGACGGCGATGGCCGCGCCGGGCTCCTTCGTCAGCACCTCGAGCCGCGCGACGCGCTTCTTCAGCTTGTCGAGGTCTTTCTCGACGTCGGCGCGGCGGCCGGCGGTGATCTTCGGGCCGCCCTCGTTCAGGTACTGCTGGAACGTGCGGAGCGCGCTCGCGTAGTCCTGCAGCTGAAACTGGCTCTCGCCGATGTTGTAGAGGACCTGGTACTTCGGATCGAGCTCGTACGCGCGCTTGAACTCGACGAGGGCGGCGGCGTAGTCGTTGTCCTTGAACAGCTCGACGCCGTGCTTGAAATGCGCGTCGGCCTCGGCCGGCGACGCCCACGCGGCGGGGCCGACGAGCGTCGCGGCGAGCAGCGCGACGAGGGCGAGCGTGCGGGGGCGGCTCACTGTCCCTTCGAGTACGGGCTGTCGGCGTCGATGTCGTGCTTCGGCTTGGGCCTGCCGCTCGGCGCGTCGTCCTTGGGCTCCTTCGGGGGGGCCGCGGCGCGCCGACCGCCGCCGCCCTTCGGCGACGCCTGGGCGGCGGCCGTCGCCGTCGGCGCCGCGTTCGGGTCGCGCTCGAGATCGACGCTCATCACCAGCGCCGCGCCGAACGTCACGGTCTCCTTGCGCGAGAGGTAGCCGTCGGCCTCAATGCGCAGGTTGCGAGCGTTGTCGCTGCGGACGAGCTTGCCGTCGAACGAGCCCGCAGAGAGCAGCACGTCGTCGAGGTAGATCTTCGCGTCGCTCGGCCGCACGTGCAGCGACACCTTCACGGCTTGATCGTCGGGCGCGGCGGTCGACGGCGGCGCCGGCGCGGCCGTCGGCGCTTGGGCGGCGGCAGGGCTCGGCGCGCGCCCGCCCGCGACCGTGACGCCGACCGCGACCGCGCCGCCGACGACGATCGCGGCGATCGCGATCGGCACCCAGGGCGATCGCGCCGCGGGCGCCGGCTGGGGCAGCGGCATCGGCAGCGCCGCGCCCGAGTTCGTCGGCACGTTGAGCGGCGCGCCGCCCTGCGGCAGCGCCGGCTCCGTCGCGTTCGTCCCCGTGACGAGGTTCGGGCCGCTCGTCGCCTGCGCCGCGAGCGCCGCGGCGCGCGCCTGGCCCGTGTCGAAGCGCTCCGTATGCGACGCGGAGCTGAACGAGCTCGGCTTCGAGTACGCGCCCGACGCCACGATCTCGAGGCTCGGCAGCGCGACGCCCGTCGACTTCTGCGGCTGCTGCCAGCGCACGTCGCGGAGCTGCGACTCGATGATGCCGCGCACCTTCTCGCGATCGGCGGCGAACGACTCGCTCAGGAACGAGCCGACGTCGCGCGCCGTCGCCCGCTCGCCCGACGCGGCGAGGAAGTCCTCGAGATCGCGCGCGAGCTCGAGCGCGTCGAGGTAGCGGTGCTCGCGCTGCGGCGCG
>DASYCF010000990.1:0-3937 GCA_036500365.1 Byssovorax sp. | reverse complement strand
CCTGCGCGAGGAGCTCGCCGAGCGACGCGTCGGTCGCGCGCACGCAGCGCTTCCAGCGGACGGTGAGCTCCTTCTGGCCGGTGAGATCGCGGCGGAGCTTGAACCGCTCGTCGACGAACGCCCTCGAGAGGCGCGAGCCCTGCGACTCGAGCACCTTCCAGCGCAGGTAGCTCTGCCACGCGTCGGGCTTCTCGGCGGTCATGAGCGCGTCGATGCCCTTGAAGTACTCGACGCTGTTGATCGAGACGTCCTTCACGTCCGGGAAGCCGAGCCCGGCGAAGTACGCGTCCCACGCGAAGCCCGGCGCCGCCGCGGCGAGGCCCTTGCGATCGACCTTATTGTAGACCTTGTACGGATCGCGGCGGACCACCTTGTCCTGCGCGAGCTTCGCGGCGGCGGTCTCGATGCGCATCACGTCGGCGGCCTTCTTCTTCGCCGACGCGGCGCTGTCGCCGGCGAGCGCGAACATGCGCTCGACGTGCGCCTCGTAGAACGCGCGGTGCTCCTTCGTCTTCGGATCCTGGTCGAGGTAGTAGTCGCGGTCGGGCAGGCCGAGGCCGTCTTGATCGAGGCCGGCGATGACGAGCGTCGCGTCCTTGAAATCCTGCTGCGACGACGCGTCGAACAGCGGCCAGATGCGGTGCTTGTGGAGCTCCGTGATGGCCGCGTAGAGCGTCTTCCTGTCGCGCACCTTCTCGACGACGGCGAAGAGCGGCTTCAACGGCTTGACGCCCGCCTGCTCGGCGGCGCCCTCGTTCATGCACGCGCCGTAGAACGCGCCGAGCTTCTTCGCGACCGGGTCGTCGCCCGGCGCCTTCGCGGCCTTCTCGAGCGTGTCGCGCAGGAACTCCTCGGTGTGGCGCTGGAGCTCGTACGCGGGGCCCCACGCGGCCTCTTCGCCGGGGATCTCCGTGTTCTTGAGCATGGTGCCGCACGCGAGCTGATAGAAGTCGGTGCACGCGTTCGCGGACTTGTCCATCGACGCCGCGTCGAGCCCGGCGTCCTTGAGCGAGATGGCGCGCGTCGGGAGCTCGGGCGCGGCGGGCGCCGTGGGCGCGGGCGTGTACGGCGTGGCCGGCGGGGGAGGCTCGGAGCACGCCGCGGCGACGGCGGCGACGAGGGCAGCGATGAACGCGAGACGGCGCATGCGCGGGGCCATACCACGAGGCCGGCCGCGGCGACGCCCGAGCGCGGCGCCCCGGGGTGCCGGCCAATTTACCGACACGGGCGCCAATGAATTGGATCACGGACGGACGGTCGCCCTCTTGATCCGGTCGCCGTCGACCAGCGCGGCCCATGGCCCCTCGGCGGAGCCGACCTCGGCATAGAGCCCGTCGAGGTGCGGGTGGCGCGCGTGCATGACGAACAGCTGGCTCGACCCCGTGTCGCGGCCCGCGAGCGCGACTCCGACGCTGCCCTTCTCGAACGCGAGCGGCGACGTCTCGCACCGGAGCGGCTCCTTGCCGGGCGGGCCGCCGGAGCCGTCGCCGTCGGGCGCGCCGAACTGCGAGACGAAGCCGGGCACGACGCGGTGGACGATCAGCCCGTCGTAGAAATGCGCCCGCGCGAGGTCGCTCACGCGCGCGACGGTCATCGGCGCGATCGCCGGGTCGAGCGTCAGCGTGAGGGCGCCCGCGTCGGTGTCGAGATCGACGACGACGGGACCCGCGCCGGCGGCCCGCGCGAGCTCTTCGGGCTCGGGGCCGCCGTCGGCCGGCGCGTCGCACGTGCGCTTGTCGCCGAGGAGCGCGAGCGCCTTCTGCGCGTGCTCGCGGGTGGTCGGGAACGGCCCGTGACAGAGCGCCGCCAGCCGCGGCTTTGCGTCCGCCATGCCGAGCGCCGCGACCGCGTCGATCACGCCGTCGACGAGCTCGGGATCCCGCGCCTTCGCCGGGTCGGCGAGGAGCTTCGTCAGCGCGTCGACGATCTCCTGCGACGGCGCGAACGCCTCGGCCGTGGGCGCGGGCTCGTCGACGTCGACCTTGCCCTTCTTGTGCTTCTTCTTCCGCGACGCGGGCTTGCCGACGGGCGCGCCGGCGAGCTGCGGGCGCTTCGCGAGGAGCTCGCACGCGGCGCCGATCACGCCGGCGTGCACGTCGCCGAGGGCGTGCGCGAGGATCTCGTAGGCGACGCGCACCTCGTCGTGCTTCTCGAGGAGCTCGAGCGCGGCCTCGCGAGCGCGCAGATCGCCGCGGTCGGCGTAGACGCGGAACGCCTCGAGGCGTGGACCCTCGAGCGGCGCGCGGCCGAGCACCTCCACGACGGCGCGCGCGCCGATCGTCCCGCCGGGCAGGCCCTCGGGTGCGTCGCCCTTCGGATCGCCCTCGCTCACGTCGCACGCGAGGAGCGCCTTGTCTTTGTAGTCGGCGCGCGCGAGCGCCTCGGCGGCGAGGCAGCGGATCCAGGCGACGCGCCGGAGCACGGGCGCCGGAACGCCCTTCGGCGCCTTGAAGTCGGCGAGGTCGGCGAGCGCCTTCTTCGCCTTCGGGCCGAGCTCGGCGCGCGCCTTCTTGGGCTCGCCTGCGTCCTTCACGAGCGCGTCGGCGACGCCCTCGAGCACGGTGAGCAGCACGCCGGTGTCTTCGGAGACGAGGCCGGTGATCGCGATCGGATCCGAGCTCGGCACGAGCGCGGGCAGCGCCTCGGCGAGCAGGCGCGGGCCGACGCGGGGGACGCCCTTGAGCGCACGCGCGGCCTCGGCGCGCTCGTTCGCGTCGAACGACGCGGGCGTGGACACGACGCGCTCGAGCTCGACGGCGGCGTCGTCGCCCGCCTTGCCGAGCGCGCGCACGGCCCACCTGCGCGCCGATCCGGGCTCGGCGAGGCGCGCCGTCGCGACCTCGCGCACGCGGTCGACGACGCTCGGCGGCACGTGCTCCGCGCGCGAGACGGGGTAGAGCGCCTCGGGCACCGGCGGCGCGGCCGCGCTCCCCGCGGCGAGGTTCAGGAGCGCGGCGAACGTCTCCTCGCGGAGCTTGTGCTTGGCCGCGGCGACGTCGGCGAGCGCATACGCGGCGGCGACGGCGCGCGCGCGCGGTCCCGCGAGCCACGCGACGAGCGTCGGCTCGCTCTCCTCGGCCGCGCATTTCCCGACGGCGCGGGCGATCGTACCGTCGACGTCGCAGGGATGATCCGGCGCGCACGGAGCCGCCGGGTGCGGGGCATCGAGGGCCCTCGCCACGAGCGCCGAGACGATCTCCTTCTCGTGGCCCTTGCACCAGAAGCCGAGCCCGTACGCCGACCACGTGACGACCTCGGGATCCTCGTCGGCGAGGCCCCGGAAGAGCCCGGCGAGGACCGCCTCGCCGCCGATCCGCGCGAGCGCGCGCGCCGCGGCCCGGCGCGTCTCGACGTCGCGGCTCTGCTGATCGGCGGGCGTGACCAGGCTCGCCGCGCGCCGGCCCTCGGCGGAGAGGAGCAGCCGCGCGCGGACCGACGAGGCAGCGGCCGCGGAGCCCGACGCGCTCGGCGAGGCCGACGTCGCGCTCGACGCACCGGACGACGCGCTCGCGCCCGGCGCGACGTCGACGCCGTGACCGCACGCCGCGACCGCGAGGCCCAGCGCCGCGAGCCATCGCTTCACGGGCACCCCCGCGAAGAGCCGGCCGCGAAATGGCGCGCGATCTCCCGCAGCGACGCCGAGCGCGCGCGCCGGGCGGCGTCGAGCCGGCCGCTCACCGCCTCGTGCACGCGGCGCGTCGCCAGGGTCGCCGCGCCCGCCGCCGCCACGTCGGCCGGCATCGCGAGCACGTCGAGCCCGAACGCGCGGAAGCTCTCGATCGCCCGCCGCATGTGCCACGCGCACGTGACGAGGGCGACGCGCCGCGCCCCCGCGCGCTCGAGCGCCGCCGACGTGAACACGGCGTTTTCGAAGGTGGAGAGCGAGAGCAGCTCCTCGCGCACGGCCTGGCGCGGCACCCCACGAGCGACGAGATCG
>DASYCF010000989.1:0-1913 GCA_036500365.1 Byssovorax sp. | reverse complement strand
TCGACGCTGCAGATCTCGCGCTCGGCCTCCACGCCTGCGGCGAGCTCGGCGATCACGTCGTCAGGGCAGCGGCAGCGGCGGGCGCCCGTGTCGCGCTCGTCGCGTGCTGCCCGCAGAAGATCAGGGGCGACGCGCGCGCAGGTCTCTGCGACGCAGCGCCGAGCCTCCCGCGTGAAGCGCTCGGCCTCGCCAACGTCGTCGCGTCGGACGTGTTCGCGGAGGCGTCGCGCGCGACGGCGCTCCGGGCGCGGGAGCAGCGGCACGCGCTCCGCATCCTGCTCGCGCGCGCGGGGGTCGCTGCGTCACCCGGCGAGGAGATGCGCGGCGTGAACCGCAAGCGCGCGCGCGATCCGTTCGACGTGCTCGCGGCGCGCGCGTTCGCCGCGCGCGGCCTCGCGGCGCCGCGCGCCGAAGAGCTCGCCGCGAGCTCGACGGCGGGGCGCGCGCTCTTCGCTGCGGTGCGCAGGCTCTCGCTCCCGCGCGCCGCGATCGCGCGGCTCGTCGAGGTCACGATCGCGCTCGATCGCGCGGCGTTCCTCGAAGGACGCGGCTACGCGACGCGCCTCGTCGAGCTCGTCCCGCGCGACGTCACGCCGCGCAACGTGGCCCTCCTGGCGGCTCGCACGTAGAGCCGCGCCCTCTCGGGCTCGCTCACGATCGACGCGTCGTCTTGCCTCGGCGCGCGAGCAGGCGCAGGTGCCGCTCCGTGTCGAGGTGCTGCGGATCACGCTTGTGCGCGTGCTCGAACGCCTGCATCGCCGTCGCCTCGTCGCCGTCGACCATCGCGAGGCGGCCGATCACGTAGAAGCCGAAGGCGAAGCTGCGATCGGCGCGCACGGCGGCCATCGCGAGGCGCTTCGCCTCGCGGCGGCGGGTCTTCATGACCTCCTCGTCGCTCTCGGACGAGAGGCGGAGCTCGACCCACGCGAGGTAGACCGCGGGCGCCGCCCCCCCGTCGAGCAACTCGTTGGCGCGGCGGAGCTCCGGCAGCGCGAGCTCGAACTGATCGGCGCTGAGCAGGACCTTCGCCCGCTCGAACGCCTTCTCGCCCTCGGCGTGGCGCGCCTCGGCCGTCTGCGGGGTGACCGCCGCGGTCGCCCCGGAGCTCCGGCCGCGCGCCGGGACGGCGTCGAACGAGCGCGACGGGGGCCGCGCGGGCGCGCCCTGCGTCACGTGCGGCGGCGTCGACGGCGGCGTCATCGACGGGGTCGACGGCGGGCGCGAGCTGAGCCGCGGCCCCGTCGATGGCGGGCGCGGCGGCAGCGAGCTGAAGAGCCGCGGCGTGAGGCGGGGACCCGTGCGGTCGCTGACGGGCCCGGTCGGAGGCGGCGTCGACTGGGCGGCCCCTGGCGACGGTGCGGCGGAGGGCGATCGCGACGGCGAGATCGAGCGGAGGCCCGCGGGCGCGCGCCAGCCCGCCGAGGAGATCGTGCGCGCGGCGTAGCGCGAGGACGACGGCGCTTGCTGCAGCGCAGGCGGCTGCACGGTGTCCGCGCGCGCGTCGGCGAGCGCGACCTCGCCCGACAGAAGCAGGGCCGCGACGAGCCCGCGCGCCTCGTCGCTCGTCGCGAGCGCGCCGACGCGCTGCCGGCCGTCGAGCAGGTTGAGGAGCTTGAACTCGGCTGCGTTCAGCCGAAACCGCGCGCCGAGCGAGTCCGCCGTCGAGCAGAGCAGCGCGTAGCGATCGCTCGCCGGGTCCACGATCTCGGCGATGCGCCCGGCGGTGAAGCGCGTCCGCACCGCCTCGACGATCGCGGGGCCGAGCGGCGTCGGGAAGCGGCCGATGCCGCTGGGCGCGTCCGCCGCGGAGAACGTCGCGCGCGGCTCGACCGCGGAGATGGTCCGAAGGAGCAGCGTGCGCACCTCCTCGGCGAGCGTCGCGTGCACGACCTCGGCGGACATGAGGCCGAGCT
>DASYCF010000988.1:0-1563 GCA_036500365.1 Byssovorax sp. | reverse complement strand
CGACCCCGCCCGCGACGAGCGCGATCGTCGCCGTGCGCCCGTGGTGCGTGTCGACGAGGGCGACGACGACCAGCCCGAGGCCGAGCGTGGCGAGCCCGGCGCCGAGCCAGTCCATCCCCGGCGCCGCCGTCTCGTCGCGCGTCTCGGCGACGCGGAGCCGCGCGAGCACGACGACCACGACGGCGATGGGCAGGTTGAACAGGAACAGCCAGCGCCACGATGCGTGCGCCACGACCCAGCCGCCTGCGACGGGGCCGACGGCGGCCGTGATCGAGCTGAACGCCGACCACGTGCCGATGGCGGCGCCGCGCGTCGACTCGGGGTAGGCGGCGCTGACGAGCGAGAGGCTGCCCGGCACGAGCAGCGCGGCGGCGACGCCCTGCGCCGCGCGCGCTGCGATGAGCGCGCCTGGAGACGGCGCGGCGGCGCAGCCCACCGAAGCGAGCGCGAAGAGCGCGGCGCCGAGCGAGAACACCCTGCGTCGACCGAAGCGATCACCGAGCGCGCCGCCGACGAGGACGAGCGCGGCGAGGAGCAGCGCGTACGCCTCGACGATCCATTGCGCGACGTCCACGCCCACCGCGAGCTCGCGCTGCATCACGGGGAGCGCGACGTTGACGACCGTGCCGTCGAGGAACGCCATCGCCGAGCCGAGGACGGCGACGACGAGCGTCCAGCGCGGGTCGCTCCTGCTCGCGCACGGCGCCCGGACCGACGGCGGCAGCGCGGGCTCGAGCATCCGCGGAGCATACGCTGCGTCGACAGTAGCTCCGCCGCGCGATCGCCCGCGCGGTCTGCCGGGTCGTCAGCGCGCGCAGCCGAGCGCGGCGCTCCGCTTCTTCGCCTCGTCCGCCGTCACGCTCTTCGGCTTCGCGTTGCCCCAGCGCTTGAGCACGGTCGCATAGGCGGCGCAGGCCTCGGCCTTGTCGCGATGTTCTTCGAGCGCCTCGCCGAGCTCGAAGGTCGCGAGCGTGTTCTCGGGCATGGTCAGCCAACACGCTTTGGCCGCGCGGCGTAGCCACACGATCGCGTCGTCGAGCTTGCCGGCGAGCTTGAAGACGCGCCCGATCGCGACCTCGTGCGGCATGGCGGTGAACGCTCGGGGCAGACCACCGAAGTCGGGCAGCGCGTCGAGCGCCTCGCGCGCCTCGTCGGCGTCGAACGCGAGGCCTGCGTACGTCGCGAACCAGAGATAGGGCAGGTAGTCGGCGCCCATCTTCGGCCTCCACTCGGCGATCATGCGATCGCGCTCGGCGCGCACGTCGGCCTTCGACGCGAGCCCCGCGGCGCGCAGCGCGCGCCACATGGGCCACGTGACGTACTGGTCCAGCGCCTGGTCGTCCACGCCCGGCGATCCGAAGAGCGTCGCGCGCTTGTCGAGGTAGTCCCGCGCGATGTTCGCGGCGCCCTTCAGGTCGCCGCTCTCGCGCGCCGCGACGATCTCGAACCACGCGGCCATTTGCGTCTCGGACAGGGGGTTGCTGTCGGCCACTTGCTCGCGGTGCCGGCGCGCGGCCGAGCTGACCATACGGAAGTCGCCGGAGCGGAGCGCCGTCAGCATGT
>DASYCF010000987.1:0-2069 GCA_036500365.1 Byssovorax sp. | reverse complement strand
TTCGGCGGCGGCCCGATGACGAACCCGCGCTACGCGGGCGAAGACGACCTGATCCAGGGCGACGCCTTCCTCGCTCGGTTCACCTCGGCGGGCGGGTTCGTGTACCAAAAGCAGATCGCGACGACCGAGGCGGCCCAGATCAACGTCGCGGCCGGCGCGGACGGTGACACGTACGTCTTCTCGGGCTTCGGCGACTACGCCGACCTCGGCGACGGCGTGCGCGTCACGTCGACGACGGCGCAGTACGACACGCTGTTCGCGCGGATCGACGCGGCAGGGAACGTGGTCGTCGCCGAGCGCCTGCCCGACTCGAACGGCGCGCCGCTCGTGCGAGACGCGCTCGGGATGACGGTCGCGCCCTCGGGCGACGTGTACGTGTGGGGCCTCGAGAGCGTCGAGTCCGACGAGATGCACGTGTACGTGACGCGGCTCACGCCGGACGGCGAGGTCGTGTGGTCGCGCACGGCCGCCGCGACCGACGGCCTGCTCTTCGTGACCAGCGGCTACGGCTCCGCCGCCGCGCTCCCGAACGGCGGCATCGCGCTGTCGATCACCTACTTCGGCGACGGCGCCGACGAGGCGAGCATCGACTTCGGCGACGGCGCGCTCGCCGTCGTGCCCGCTGGGCAAGGGAGCGCCGCGTTCGTCGCCGCGTACGACGACGCCGGCACGGCGCTGTTCGCGCGTTCGCTGGGCCAGGCCGACGGTCCGAGCGGCCCATCGGGCTACGACGTCGGCCTCTCCGCCGGCGGCGACGGCACGCTGTACGCGATCGGGTACTACGAGGGCACGGTCGACGTGGGCACCGGCCCGATGAGCGGCGCGCCGGGCACGTACGTCGCCGCGCTCGGGCTCGACGGTTCGACGAAGTGGGCCACGAACCTCGAGGGCGTCGAGGCCGGCGCCGTCGCGCCGACGCCGAGCGGCGGCGTCGTCGTCTCGCTGACGTGCGACACGGCGTGCAATTTCGGCGCAGGCCCCATCGACACGTCGGCCGGCCTTCCGCTCGTGCTCGTCGAGCTCGACGCCGCGGGCAACCTCACGAAGAGCACGTCGTTCGGTCCGGGCGACGTGTACGGCGAGACGCTGGCGGTCGATCCTTCTGGCGCGATCGTCGTGGCGGGTACGCTCCTCGACTCGGTCGACATCTGCGGCGACGACCTCTGGAGCGCGGGCGACCGCGACATGTTCGTCGCCCGCCTGGCGCCGCTCTGAGTCGCGAGTGAATCGCGACGGGGCCTCCACACCCCGATCCACTGGATATGACTTCGGCGCGGTGCCGCTTCGGGCCTGACGTCGAATCGTCCGTCACCTCGTGAGCGACACGCGAGGAATCTCGAGCCGCGCGGGGGCGTACCTTGCCTCCGTGGTCGCTTCGCCTGATCGTGGCCGCGTGCGCGGTGGGGGGTGGCTCTTGGTCGCGGCGCTCGTCGCGTCGGCGTTCGCGTGCCGAGAGCGCGACGAGCCGGCGGCGCCGGCGCCGAGCGCGGCCCCGTCCGCTGGCAGCGTCGCGTCGCCGACCGCCTCGGCGAGCGCGAGCGCGCCGGCACCTCTGGCGCCGCGCCGCGCCGACGCCGCGCAGGGCGGGGCTATCGCGCGCGCGGGCGACAAGCTCTACGTCGTCGACGACGCGAACAAGACGCTGCGCACCGTGTCGCTGCCGATCGACGCCGACCTCCACGCCGCGCCGTCCGTCGCGCTGCCGGGCAGGCCGGGGCAGGTCGCCGTGCTCGGGGGGCGCGTCTTCGTCACGGTGCGTGACCCCGGGCTCCTGATGGTCTTCGAGCCCGAGGCAGACGAGGGCCTCGTCGAGCGCGCGCGCGTCCCCGTGCCCGCCGACGCGTGGGGGCTCGCCGTCGCGGCCGACGGCGCCGTCGCGATCGTCACGAGCGCGTGGACGCACCAGGTGTCGATCGTCGACGTCGCGGGCAAGCGCGTGAAGAGCTCGGTCGACGTCGCGCGCGAGCCGCGCGGTGTCGTCGTCGCGGCCGACGGCGAGGCCGCGTACGTGAGCCACCTGGTCGGCGCGAGCCTGACGAAGGTGCCGCTCGACGGAGGCGCGCCGATCG